>NZ_LIRL01000183.1:1956-2126 GCF_001419795.1 Streptomyces niveiscabiei | reverse complement strand
CTGGTTCGCGGCCATCATCTCGGCGGTGAAGCGGGGGTGGCGTGCACGCATGTCGTCGGGTTCGAACCCCTGTCCCGGGGTGAGCGTGCCGGTGAGGTACCCGTTCCCGAGGGGCATCGCGGCGAGGAAGGTGATGTTGCGGGAGGCGCACCAGGGCAGGAGGGAGGCGA
>NZ_LIRL01000183.1:0-1908 GCF_001419795.1 Streptomyces niveiscabiei | reverse complement strand
GTGGAGCTGGTAGAGGTCGATGACGTCGGTCTGGAGCCGCCGCAGGGACGCGTCGCAGGCGCGACGGACGTACCCGGGGCGGCCGTTGGCGACGATGTGCTGATCGCCGACGAGCAGCCCCACCTTGGTGGCGACGAACGCCTCACCGCGCCGCTCCTTCAGGGCCCGCCCCACGAGCAGTTCGTTGGTGAACGGCCCGTACATGTCGGCGGTGTCCACTAAGGACGACCCCACGTCCAGCGCCCGCCGCACCGCGCGCGCGGACTCGTCGCCCCGCCGCCGCGACCCGCTGTACCCCCAGCTCATCGGCATGCACCCGAGTCCGACGGCCCCCGCCGAGAGCGCGCCGGCGCCGATCGTCCTGCGCTCCACCTGCCCCTGACCCTCCCTCTCCTGAACTCCTCAAACCTAACCTCTGCACGCGCGCGTGCCTGACATAACCTCCTGCCCATGACTGACGACACCGCACGTCACAGCGTTCAAGACGTCTGGCTCTCCATTCCGCCGGAGGAGATCGAGGGCCTTCCGCAGGGCCCGAACTACCTTTTCTGGGACGGCGGCCCGGACGGCACCCGGCCCTATCCCGGCGACCCGGCGCGGTGCGCCTTCTACGTCGTCCCGTACATGAAGCGCCAGCCCGTGAAGATCGGCCCGCTGGAGGCGATGCCGAACCTCCGCGTCGTCCAGACCCTCACGGCCGGTGTGGACGACATCACGGCCCGCCTCGACCTGCTCCCCCCCGGCGTGCAGCTGTGCAACGCGCGCGGGGTGCACGAAACGAGCACCGCCGAACTCGCGCTCACCCTCACGCTCGCCTCCCTGCGCGGCATCCCGGGCTTCGTGCGCGCGCAGGACCGCCAGGAGTGGCAGGGCGGCTTCCACCCGGCGCTCGCGGACCGCACGGTGCTGATCCTCGGCTACGGCGCGATCGGCGAGGCGATCGAGGACCGGCTCACGGCGTTCGAGATCGCGCGGGTGGTACGGGTCGCGCGCGCCGGGCGCACGACGGAGCGCGGACCGGTGCATTCCATCGAGGAGCTGCCGGAACTGCTTCCGCTCGCGGATGTCGTGATAGTGGTGACGCCGCTCACGGAGAGCACTCGTATGCTCGTCAACAAGCCGTTTCTGGCCCGCATGAAGGACGGCGCGCTCTTGGTCAACGTGGCGCGTGGGGCAGTCGTGGACACGCAGGCGCTGCTCGCGGAGCTGGAGTCGGGCCGCCTGACGGCCGCGCTGGACGTCACCGATCCCGAGCCGCTGCCCGCCGGGCACCCGCTGTGGAGCGCGCCGGGAGTCCTGATCAGCCCGCACGTCGGCGGTCCGAGCAGCGCTTTCCTGCCGAGGGCCAAGCGTCTGCTGGTGGACCAGTTGGTGCGATATGTGAACCGGGAGCCCCTGCGGAACGTGATCCTTACGACGGGCGCGGCAGGCGTGTAACCCGATTCGGGTACCCTCCGCAGTCCTCCGGACGCGGGGTGTACCGGCATAGTCGCTGGTCGTCACGGAGCGTAGAGGAACTATGTCCCTGAGTGACGAGACTGGTGTATCGTCCCGGACAGGGGCTGCGCCACGCACGATTCGGCGCCGGGGATGGACGTTCACGGATTTGTGAGGGGGGCGACGGGCGATGCACGGCCTACAGGCGAACGATCCGACGCGGCGGGGCCGCCGACGGCGACCCTGGAGCACCGCGCCACGCAGAAACGGCTCGCAAGGCGGCCACACCACCGCACACGGCAACCGGAACAGCGCGTCCCTCGGCACCGACCACCCGCCCCACGCAGGCGACCACCACCGCCCGGGGCCGAAGCAGACCGGGAGGCCCTGGTGAACGCGCCGCCCTCCGCCATGACGACGACGCTCGACGAGATGCTGCGCCCCCACCCCGAACCGGGGACGCCGCCCGCC
>NZ_LIRL01000182.1 GCF_001419795.1 Streptomyces niveiscabiei | reverse complement strand
CGACGTACCCGTCTCCGCCCGCCGACCCGACGGCGACCGGAGTCCCGCCCCGGACCGTGACCGTGCTGTCCTCCCGCCAGCGGGGCGGGTCGGGGGGCAGGGTGGACAGGTCCTGTGTGTCGACGGTCGCGTTGGTGATGCCCCAGGCGAGGCGGCGGTTGGCGCCGGCGATGAGGCCGGGGACACCGGGGACGGTCACGCCGTAGCCGTGCTCGTCGCCTTGGCCGTCGTCCCGGCCCGTGAGCGCCAGGCCCGTCTGGTACCACATGCTCGGCTGGGTGAACGGGATGTGCGGGTCGTTCGCGAGGATCGGGTGGCCCGAGGCGGTGAGGGCGCCGGAGACGGCCCAGGCGTTCGAGCCGATGGGGTGCTCGCCGTCGAGGAGCCCGTCGAGCCAGCGCCGGGAGGCGGGCGGGAGCGCGGCGGTGGCCGGGGGCGGGACGTACGCGCGGGGTGCCGTGGGGCGCGCGGCTCCGCTGCGGACCGTCACCGCCCCGTCCGCCGGATACCGGGGTTCCCCGAACGCGGCCACGTACTCGGGGTGTTCGGCGGCGAGCCGGGCCCGGAACGTCTCGTTCTTGATGTTGACCGCGAGGTCGAAGCCCAGGTGTTTGACGATGAGGACGGAGTCCAGCGGCGTCCACGGCTCGGGCCGGTAGCGCAGGAGGGCGAACTCGACGGGGAGGCCGCCGCGCCGCCGCATGCGCTGGACGGCCGTGTTCACGCCGGCGCTGAACGCGTCGAGGGCGGCCCGGTGGCGGGGCTCCAGGAGCCGTTCGGAGCGGCGGGCGACCCGGGTGAGCGCGAGCTTGCGGGCCCGCACGTCCTCCTGCACCGTCACCGCCCCGAACAGCTCGGACAGCCGCCCCCGCGCCCTGCGGCGCAGCACGTCCATCTGCCAGAGCCGGTCCTGGGCCTGCGCGAACCCGGCGGCGAAGTACAGGTCCCCCTCGTCGCGGGCGCGTATCCACGGCACCCCGCGCAGGTCGCGCCGGATCTCCGCGCCCCGCGCCAGCCCGGGCAGGCTCAGCGCCCCCTCGTCGACATGCGCCCAGCGACTGGGCAGGGCCGCCGCCGTCAGCGCACGGCCGATCAGGCGTTCACGCCGGTTCACGCGTCTCCTCCTGCTGGGCCGGCGCCGCGATGCCGGGGATGCGGCGGCCGACGAGTACGTAGATGGCGACGCTGACCAGCGCCAGGGAACCCACCCCGAGGAACATGGTCGTCCCGCCGAAACCGGTCAGCAGCAGCCCGCCCGCCGAGGGGCCGACGAACCCGCCGAACTGGGCGAAGGTCTGGGCGCCGAAGTAACTGCCCCGGTTCGTCTCGGGCGCGATCCGGTCGATGATCGCGAACTCGGCGGGCACGATGAACGTCTCGCCGACCGAGAAGACCACCATGGCCACCACGAACTGCCACGTCTCCTGCGCGGCGGCGAAGCCGACCATCCCCGCGAACAGCAGCAGCCCGCCGAGGATGATCGACGTCACCGGGTCCCGCTTGCCCGAGAACCGCGAGGCGATCATCTGGAAGCCGACGACGGTCACGGCGTTGGTGGTCAGCAGGTAGCCGAGGATCGTCGTCCCGTCGTGGAAGCCGATCGCGAGGTGCTGGGCGAGCAGCGCCGAGATCTTCCCGTGCACGGACTCCAGGAGCAGCCCGGCGACGATGAACCACAGCAGGCGCCGGTCGGTGGCCACGACACGCGCGCTGTCGCGCAGCCCGCGCATCACCGACCCGAACCGCTCACCCTGCCCGCCGGTGTCCTTCGCCGCCCGAGCGCCCGGGTTGAACAGCAGCGTCAGGCCGAGCAGCGCGAGGTAGCCGGTGTACACGGCCGCCGAGATCAGGAACGCCGTCCGCCCGCCGGACAGGCCCGCGAAACCGCCGACCAGCGGACCCACGGCGAAGCCGACGTTCAGCGCGAGGTACTGGTACGAGAACCACTTGACCCGTTTCTCGTCCGGCAGCACGTCGCTGAGCATCGCCTTGCCGACCGGGCCGAACGACGCCGCGCTCATCGACAGCGCCGCGTTGCACGCGAACACGGCCAGGATGTGGTGGCTGACGTAGAAGCCGAGGAACGACGCGACGACGCCGAGCAGGGAGAGCAGCAGCAGCCGGGGCCGGCCCAGGATGTCGGAGAGGGAGCCGCCGACGAACCCGGCGAGCACCGAGAAGAACACCGACGAACCGACGATCAGACCGACCGTCGAGGGATCGAGGCCCAGCTCCCGGCGCAGGAACACCGCGAGGAACGGGACGGTGAACGAGTTCGCCAGGCTCATGATCCCCGAACCGACGATCAGCAGCCTCGCGATGAACGGGGGCGAGGCGGTGGTGCGCGTCATCGTGGACGGTGTCCCTTCACGGCGTCGTGGGGGGTGTGGAACCGGTGCATCAGCCCGGACAGCGTCTCGGTTGCCGGTTTGCGCAACAACCCCTCGTGATCAGTTGCAATCTTCTCGCAACTGATCTCCCTGTTCAAAAGAGGTGCCCAGCCGGCTGTCAGGTCGCCCCGCCCGGCGTTCTCCGTCGCCTCCACCAGCAGCACGGGTACGTCGCCGAGCCCGCCGGACTCCGGCCAGTCCAGGGCCGCCAGCCGTACGTAGTCCGCGAACGCGTCCCGCAGCGGGCCGCCGAGCAGCTCGGCCGCCTCGCCCATCCGCCGCTCGACCCGGTCGAGGACCTCGGGCTCCGGGAGGGTCGCCAGCTCCTCCAGGACGGTCGCCGCGTGCTCCGCGCCGACGGCGGGGAACGCCGCCGCGAGGCTGCCGAGGAAGTACGCGAGCAGTTTCTCGCGGGGCTCGGACAGCTCGGTGCGCAGGGCCTTCGGGGCGAGGGCGTCCAGCAGGACCAGGGACAGGACCCGGTCGCCGTCGTCCACCAGACGCCGGGCGACCTCGTAGGCGAGGGCCCCGCCGAAGGAGTGGCCCACGAGGTGGACCGGGCGGCCCGACGCCTCCGCCGCGATGGCCCGGGCGCAGGACTCCGCCAGCACGGGGACGGTCAGGGCGTCGCCGTGCGCGCGGGCCAGCTCCCTGGTGGACAGGGCGTGGAAGGACCGCTCCGGGAAGTGGGCGGAGAGCTGGGCGTACGAGGGGGCCAGGCCCAGGATGCCGGGGAAGGCGAAGACCGGGGGCGGGCCGTCGGGGCGGGAGCGCAGGGGGAGCAGGACATCCGGTGTCACCCGCGCCGGGGGCATCGAGGTGAGCAGGTCGTCGAGCGGCGTGTGCGGGTCACCCGTGACGCGGTCCAGCAGCTCCGCGAACTCCGCCGCCATCCCCTCGACCGTCCCCCGGTCGAACAGGTCCGTGTTGTAGCGCCAGGTGAGCCGGAAACCGCCGTCCTGCTCCTCGGTGGCGTCCAGCACCAGGTCCGTCTTCGCCTCCTGCCCCGGCAGCCGGACGGCCGTCACCGTCAGGCCGTCCAGGCTCAGCGGCACGGTCTCGTTGTTCTGGACCACCAGCATCAGCTGGAACAGCGGGGAGTGGCGCGCGGTGCGCTCGGGGTTGAGCCGCCTGACCAGCTCCTCGAAGGGGACGTGCCCGCGTTCGAGGTCGCGGAGGGTCTGGTCGCGGACCTGGGCCAGCAGATCGGCGACGGTCCCGGTGCCGGGGACCCGGGTGCGCAGCACCACCGTGTTGACGAACATGCCGATCACGTCGTCGAAGTCGGTGCCCGGCCGGTTGGCGACCGGCGTGCCGACCACGACGTCCGGGTCCTTGCCCCGCCGGGCGACGAAGAGCGCGAAGGCGGCCTGGAGCAGCATGAACACGGTGACGTCCGCCGCCCGCGCCGCCTGCGTGAGGCCACCGCCCACCCGGCGGACCACGGTGTCCCCGTGGTACGTCATCCGCTCGGGCCGCTCCCGGTCCAGCGGCAGCGCGTGCTCGGCGGGCAGGTCGGCGAGCCGCCCCTCCCAGTAGCCGACGTCGTCCCGCGCGGCCGGCGTACCGAGCCACTCCCGCATGCTGTGGGCATAGTCGGCGTACGTCGCCGCGAGCGGCGGCAGCGGATCGCCCGGCGCCTGCTCGGCGAAGTGGGCGTACAGCACGCCCAGTTCACGCCCGAGGACGGCGTTGGACCAGCCGTCACCGGCCACGTGGTGCAGCGTCACCAGCAGCCCGTGCACCCGCTCCCCGAACCGCACGACCCGCACCCGCAGGGGCAGGTCCCGCTCCAGGTCGAAGGGCCGGGCGACCTCCTCGGCCGCCAGCTCCTCGACGACCCGCCGCACATCGGCTGCGGACGCCTCCTCGACGCCCGGCCCGGCACCATGCCCGGGCGCCTCCTCCACGAGCACCCGCACCCGCTCGGCGGGCAGCGCGACCGCCACGACCTCGCCGTCCTCCAGCCGCAGCAGACTCCGCAGCGGAACATGCCGGCCGGCGAGCGCGACGAACGCCCGCTCCAGCGCGGGCATGTCCAACGCGCCCTCCAGCACCAGCGACATGTGCAGGTTGTACGCGGAGCTGTCCGGCTCCATCCGCGACAGGAAGTACAGCCGCTGCTGAGCCGAGGTCGCCGGCCGCCGCTCCTGGTCCGGCGCCCGCAGGACCGGCAGCACCGGCCCGCCGTCCGGCTCCCGTTCCCGTACGGCGGCGGCCAGCGCCCGCGCGGTCGGCTCGCGCAGGAAGTCCCGCAGGGCGACGCTCACCCCGAAGTCGGTGCGGACACGGGCCAGCAGCCGGGTGGCCAGCAGGGAGTGGCCGCCCAGGTCGAAGAAGCCGTCGGTGGGGGTGATCCGGCCGCCGGGCAGCAGGTCGGACATGGCGGCGAGAATCCGGGCGACCACCGGGTCGGGGGCCGAACGGTCCGACTGGTCCGGCGCGTCCGGGACGGCCACGGTGTCGTCCGGCACCGGGTCCGGCAGGGCGCGGCGGTCCAGCTTGCCGTTGTGGGTGAGGGGGAGCGCGTCGAGGGGGACGAACACGCCGGGCAGCATGTACTCGGGGAGCACCCGGGCCAGGCGGCGCCGCAGCTCGGCGGGTGTGACACCGGCCCCCTCGGGGACGACGTACGCGACGAGCGCGCGGCCCAGCTTCGGCAGGTCCCGGGCGACGACCGCCGCCTCGGTCACCCCCTCCAGCGCGCGCAACGCGCCCTCCACCTCGCCGAGTTCGATGCGGAAGCCCCGGATCTTGACCTGGTCGTCCTTGCGGCCGTGGTAGACGAACTCCCCGTCCGGCAGGAGCCGGGCCAGGTCGCCCGACCGGTAGCCGCGCCCCCGGCCGCCGGGCAGCTCCACGAACCGCTCCCGGGTCAGGTCGGGGCGGCCGAGGTAGCCGAGGGCCACCCCGGGCCCGGTCACCACGATCTCGCCGGTCTCCCCGGCCGGCACCGGCGCCAGATGCTCGTCCAGGAGCAGGAACTCGAGGTCGGGCAGCGGGCGCCCGATCAGCGAAAGACCCCGGTCCAGGTCGGCGCGCCGCACGCGCCGGAAGGAGGCGTGGACGGTCGTCTCGGTGATCCCGTACATGTTGACCAGGGCCGGGGCGTCGTCGCCGTACTTGTCCGCCCAGCGCTTCAAGTCGGAGAAGTGCAGGGCCTCCCCGCCGAACACGACCCAGCGCAGCGGGAGCCGGTCGGGGTGGCGGACGTCCTCGGCGGCGAGCTGGTTGAAGGCGGTCGGCGTCTGGCTGAGCACCGTCACCCGCTCCTCGCGCAGCAGCGCGCGGAAGGCCACCGGGTCCTGGGCGGTCGCCTTGGGGACGACGACGAGCGTGCCGCCGTACAGCAGGGCGCCCCACATCTCCCACACCGACACGTCGAACGCGAAGGAGTGGAACAGCGACCACACGTCCTCGGGCCCGAACCCGTAGTGCTCCTCGCTGCTGCCGAACAACCGCAGCAGGTTCCCGTGGGTGACCTGGACGCCCTTGGGGCGGCCGGTGGTGCCCGAGGTGAAGATGACGTACGCCCGGCTGTCCCGGCCGGCGGACGCGGCGCCCGGGGCGCCGTCCCCGCTCGGCAGGGACGCGTCCACGCGCAGGACGGTCCGCGCGCCGGGCAGCCCGGCCAGGTCACCGGACGTGACCACCACCGCCGGGTCCGCGTCCTGGAGGATCACGTCGAGCCGGGCGCGCGGCGTCGCCGGGTCCAGCGGGACGTAGCAGCAGCCGACGCGCAGCACGGCGAGGGCGGCGGCGACCATGTCCGCCGACCGCTCCAGCAGGATGCCCACCGGGCGTGCCGGGTCGGCCCCCGACGCCCGCAGCGCGCCCGCGAGTTCGGCCGCCCGCTCGTCCAGCTGCCGGTACGTCAGCGACCGGCGCCCGCAGCGTACGGCCACCCGGTCGCCGTACGCCCGCACGGCGGCGGCGAACGCCTCGGTCAGCGATCCGGCGCGGGACACGACGGACGTGTCCCGCACGGGAGTCGTGCGCAGGGCGACCCGGCGGCGCAGTTGTTCCACACGGTCCTTGTTCATCGGAGTCTCCGGGTCCGTCAGAAGGCGAGCAGGAGGGCCGGGAGCAGGCCGGCGTCGTCCAGCCGGCCGAGGAACTCCTCCCAGTGCGGGGAACCGGCCACGTGCGCGGCCTCGTCCGGGTCGGCGAAGTCGAGGCGCTCACCGCTCAGTTCGTGCCAGATCCGGGCCAGCGACTCCCGGTCGGCGGCATCGGTCAGCGGGACCCGGTGCGGGTCGCCGTCGGGGCCCGCGAGCAGGCCCGCCAGCATCGACTCCACGGCCCGCAGCAGCCTCGCCGCCGTGGCGCCGGTGAACAGGGAGGCGTCGTACTGGAGCGTCAGGCTCCCGTCCTCCGTGAACCGGAACGACAGGTCGAACTGGGCGGTCGCGGGCGGCACTTGGGCCAGCGAACCGACCAGTCCCGGCACCCGGTCCAGGTCGAGGGGGAAGTTGTCCACCGTCACCAGGACCTGCACCAGCGGCGAGGTGTCGGGCCGCCGCTCGGCGCCGGAGACCCGCACGATCTCCTGGAACGGCAGGTGCTGGTGCTCCAGCGCCTCCAGCGCGCTCGCGGTCACCCCCCGCAGCAACTCGCCCGTCGTCAGGCCCGGTTCGACCCGGTAGCGGAACGGCAGGGTGTTCGCGAAGAACCCGATCAGGTTCTCCGTACGCGGCAGATCCCGCCCGGCGACCGCCGCGCCCAGCACCAGGTCCTCCTGCTGGGCGAACCGCGCCATGACCGCCGCGACCGCCGTGTGGAACACCATGAACGGCGTACTGCCGTGCGCGGCGGCGAACTCCCGTATCCGCGCCGCCGTCTCCGCGTCCCAGGACGTCGTCAGGTGTCCGGCCTCCCGCGAGCGGCCCTCGGTGCGCTCCACGTCGGTCGTCAGCGCCAGTTCACCCGCGCAGCCGTCCAGGTAGGTCCGCCAGAACGCCACTTCACCCGCCGCGCGCGTCGCGAGGAAGTCCCGCTGCCACAGCGCGAAGTCGCCGTACTGGACCGGCAGTTCGGGCAGCTGAGGGGTGCGGCCCTCGGTCGTGGCGAGGTACGCCTCGGTGATCTCGCGGACCGCGACGTCCGTGGACCAGCCGTCGGAGACGGTGTGGTGGCTGCTCCAGCGCAGGATGTGCTCGGTCGGGGAGAAGCGGTACAGGCGGGCCACGACCAGGGGGCCGCGCGTCAGGTCGAAGCGCTGGGCCAGGGCCTCGCGCTTGACGTACGCCTCGTGGGACCCGGCGTCGTCGAGGCCGGTCACCTCCTCGACCTCCAGGCGGACGCGCGCCGCCGGGTCCGGGGTCTGGTGGGGGACGCCGTCGCGGGAGCCGAAGCGGACGGAGAGGATCTCGTGCCGCTCGGCCAGCAGGTCCACGGCCCCGCGCAAGGCGTCCACGTCGAGGGGGCCCGACAGGCGCAGCAGGGAGGTGTTGTCGTAGGCCCGGTCGTCGGGGTCGACCTGGTGCAGGAACCAGAGGCTGGCCTGGCCCGCCGTCAGGGGGAAGGCGAGCGTGCCCGCCGGGCGGGGCGGGATGCTCAGGGCCTCGGGCGCGGACGGGCGGTGCGCGGCCAGTCCGTCGAGGTGGGCGGCGAGCGCGCGCGGCGTCGGGTTCTCGAACAGCAGGCGCAGCGGCAGGTCCTGGCCCAGACGGTCCCGCAGCCGCGCCATGACCTGCGTCGCGTGCAGGGAGTGGCCGCCCGCCTCGAAGAAGTGGGTCGTGGGGGAGGGCCTGCGGTTCAGGACGCTCTCCCAGACCTCGACGACCGTCCGCTCGGTGGGCGTCGCCGGTTCGCCGGCCTCCTCGCCGCTCCCGGACACGGCCGTCAGGTCCCACGCGGCCAGCGCCTTCGTGTCCACCTTGCCGTGCGGGGTGCGCGGCAGGCCGTCGAGCCGGACCAGGTGGTCGGGGACGGCGTACCGGGGGAGCACCTCGGCGAGCCGGTCGCGCAACGCGGACAGGCCGACGTCGATACGGCGGACCTCCGCGCCCTCCCCGCCCGCGTTCTCGGCTGCCCGGGGCACGAAGAAGCCGACGAGCTGCTTGCCGTCGCTCTCCGACTCCCGGACGACCACGGCACTCTCCTGCAACTCCCCGAGACCGTCGAACGCCCGCCGCACCTCGCCGAGTTCGATCCGGTGGCCCCGGATCTTCAGCTGGCTGTCGATGCGGCCGATGAACTCGAAGGTCCCGTCGGCGAGCCGGCGCCCCCAGTCGCCGGTGCGGTAGGCCACCGCCGCGTCGTCGAAGGGGTCGGGGACGAACGCCGCCGCCGTACGCTCGGGGTCGTTCACATAGCCGCCGCCCACGCACAGCCCGCCCACGTACAGCTCGCCCGGCGTGCCCACCGGCACCGGCTCGCGGTCCGCGTCCAGGACGTACACCTTCGCGCCCCGGATCGGCCGCCCCACCGGCACCGACGCCGCCCGCTCGTCGGCCTCGCCGACCAGCTCGAAGTGGGTGCAGTCGTCGGACACCTCGGTCGCGCCCCACATGTTCAGCAGGCGCACGGCGGGCAGTTCGCGGCGGAAGGCGTTGGCGCAGCGCGGGGTGAGGGTCTCGCCGCTGGAGACGACCCAGCGCAGCGCGAACGGCGGGAACGACTCGGCGCCGTGGTAGGCGAGTTCGGAGCTGAAGACGCTCAGCACGGACGGCGACACCTCCAGGACGGTGATGCCGTCCTCGGCGACCGCGCGCAGGAGGCGCGGCGGGTCCTGGCTGACCGGGTCCGGGTAGATCACGGTCGTCGCGCCGACCAGGAGAGGCGCCAGGAGCTGCCACACCGAGATGTCGAAGGTGGCCGCCGCGTCCTGCGACACCCGGTCGCCGGGGCCGATCCCGAGGTCGTCGAGCTTCGCCTCCATGTGGTTGAGCATGCCGTCGTGCCGCAGCAGGGCCCCCTTGGGCTCCCCGGTCGACCCCGACGTGAAGATCACGTACGCCGCGTCCCGGCCCCCGGGCACGGGACCGTCGTACGGCGCCGCCTCGCTGGAGTCGGCGAGGGCCTGCGCCAGGTCCAGCACCCGTACCTCCTCCGTGACGACGGGCCGGTAGGCGGCGTCGCACAGCACGGCCTTGGCGCCGCTGGTGCGCAGCACGGACGACACCCGGCGTACGGGCCCCTCCGGCAGCGGCAGATACACCGCGCCCACGCGCAACACCGCGAGGACGGCCGTCAGATGGTCGATGCCGCGCACGGCACCCAGCGCCACCACCTCGCCGGGCCGCACGCCCTGCCGATGGAGGTGCCCGGCGAGCGAGCCCGCCCGCGCCGCCAACTCCCGGTAGGTCAGCGCCTGTTCCCCGCACCGCACGGCCACCTCACCGGCGTACCGCTCCGCCGCCTCAGCGAACCGGGTCAGCGCGCCCGGCGCCGACAGCGGTACCTCCGGCTGCCCGGCGCCCGCCACGAGGCGCGTCCACTCCTCCTCGCCCAGCAGTTCACGCCGGGTGGGGACCGCGTGCGGGTGCGCGGCGACATGGGCCAGCGCGTTGCGGTACAGGACGCCGATCGCGCGCAACTGGTCCTCGGTGACCCGCTGGACGTTGGCCTCCAGGTCCAGCGAGAGGAGCTTCGTGAACGGGTCCTTGTTGAACTCCGTGCGCAGCGTGAAGTGCGTCTGGATGTACGCCTTCGCGTCCAGCACCTCGAAGCGGGTCGCCTCGGCGAGCTTCCCGTAGCTGTGGAAGTGCGTGTAGTTGAAGCTGATGTCCGTCAACTCGCGGGCCCCGGAGAGCCGTTGGAGTTCCGCGTACGGGTAGCGGCGCACCGGCAGGAGTTCGCTCTCCTTGTCGAACGCGGCCCGGATCAGGTCCCGCCAGGCCAGGCCCCGGCCGGGCAGCAGGTAGGGCACCACGTTGAGGTGGACGCCCAGCACGTCGGCGCCGCCCTCGCCCTCGAAGCGGCCGTTGGACTCGACGCCGAGCAGCACCCGGTCGCGCGCCGTGAGGACGGACAGGACACGCGCGTGCACGGCCAGCAGGACGTGCTTGAGGGAGACGCTGTGGTCGCGGGCCAGGTCGTCCAGCGCGTCCGAAAGGTCCGGGTCGACCGGCACGGCGAGGAAGCCCATCGTCCCCTCGTGCGTGTCCGAGGGACCGTCCGCCAGGCGCGGCAGCAACGTCGGCTCGGGGTCGGCGAGTTCCTTCGCCCAGAAGTCCCCGACCGTGGTGTCGTCGAGCGCCTGCCGCTCCAGCGCGATGTAGTCGGCGTACCGGCGCGCGGTGCGCGGGGCGGGCGGCAGGTCCGGGTTCTCGCGCAGCGCCCAGTAGTCGGCGAGCACCTCCGTGATCAGCGACGACTCGCTCCAGCCGTCGAGCAGCGCGTCGTGGAAGCTCATCGCGAACAGGAACTCGCCGTCGTCCAGCAGATGGACGGCGAACCGGATCAGCGGCGGCTGCGACCAGTCGTACGGGACGAGCCGCTCGGCCCGCTGCCAGGCGTCCAGCCGGGCGTCCTGCTCGCGCGCCGGCAGATCCCGCAGGTCGGTCACGGTGAGGGGCGCGGCGGCCGTGCGGTGCACGAGCTGGAGGGGCTGCGAGTAGCCGGAGAAGTGGAACGAGGTCCGCAGGATGTCGTGCCGCTCCACGACCCGCGCCACCGCGCGCCGCATCGCCTCGCCGTCGTAGGCGGCGCCGCGCAGCCGGAACATGAAGATGTCGCAGTACATGTTCACGTCGGTCTCGTACGCGCTGTGGAACAGCAGCCCCGCCTGGAGCGTGCCCACCGGGTAGGCGTCCTCGACGTCCAGCGCGCGCACGGCTTCGCGGTCGGCCGCCTCCAGCAGGGCGAACGGCACGGTCGGCGGCTGCTGTTCGCTCTCCGTGGCCCGCTCGGCCACCGCCGCCAGCGCGCGGGGTGTCTGGAGGGCGTAGATGTCGCCGAGTTCCAGCGAGATCCCGCGCTTGAGGGCCTCCGCGCGGAGCTTCAGGGCGAGGATCGAATCGCCGCCGACGCTGAAGAAGGAGTCGTCCGGGCCGACACCGCTCACGCCGAGCACGTCGCTGTAGACGGCGGCGATGGCCTCCGAGCCGGGCTCGGCGGCGGTCGCCTGTGCCAGGTCCGGGGCGGACTCGCGCAGCCGGTTGGCCGCACTCGGCGCGGGCAGCCGGGCCCGGTCCACCTTGCCGTTGTGGTTGAGGGGGATCTCCTCCACCGGCACCACGAACGCCGGGATCATGTACGCCGGGAGGCGGCGGCGCAGCTGCGCGAAGAGGGCGTCGGGGGCGAGGTCCTCGCCCGGGACGACGTACGCGACGATGCGCGCCACGTCGTCCCGGCCCACCCGGTCGCGGGAACCGCCGCGCACGAGGTCGCGGACGTCGGTGATCCTGAGGGACAGCTCCTCTTCCTTCACGACGGGACCGGCGCCCGCCTTCGGCGCGGTCACCACCACCGTCGCCTGGCGCACACCCGGGACGTCGTTCAACACCGCCTGGATCTCGCCGAGTTCGATACGGAAGCCGCGGATCTTGACCTGGTCGTCCTTGCGGCCCTCGTACGCGTACTCCCCGTCCTCCGTGAGCCGGGCCAGGTCGCCGGAGCGGTAGGCGCGCCCGACGCCGGGCAGCTCCACGAACCGCTCGCGGGTCAGGTCGGGGCGGCCGAGGTAGCCGAGGGCGACGCCGGGGCCGGTGACCAGGATCTCGCCGGTCTCACCGGCCGCGACCGGGTTCAGGCCGTCGTCGACCAGCGTGAAGTCCAGGTCGGGCAGCGGCCGGCCGATCAGCGAGCGGCCGTCCTTCAGGTCCGTGGCGCGGACGCGGCGGTGGGAGGCGTGGACGGTCGTCTCGGTGATGCCGTACATGTTCACGAGCGCCGGGGTCTCGTCGCCGTACTTGTCCGTCCAGCGCTTGAGGTCCGAGAAGTGCAGGGCCTCGCCGCCGAACACGACGTGCCGCAGCGGGAGCCGGTCCTCGTGCCGGGCGTCCTCCGCGATGAGCTGGCGGAAGGCCGTCGGGGTCTGGTTGAGGACGGTGACCCGTTCGTCGGCGAGCAACCGCCGCAGCGCGCGCGGGTCCTGCGCGGCTTCCCGGGGGACGACGACCAGCGTGCCGCCGTACAGGAGCGGGCCCCACATCTCCCACACCGAGAAGTCGAAGGCGAACGAGTGGAACAGCGTCCAGACGTCGTCCGGGCCGAAGCCGTAGAGGGGTTCGGTGGTGGTGAACAGGCGCAGGACGTTGCCGTGCGAGACCTCGACACCCTTGGGGCGGCCGGTCGTTCCGGACGTGAAGATGATGTACGCGCGGGTGCCGTGCCGCGCGGGGTCGCCGGTCACGGGCGCCGGCAGCGGGCCGTCCACGGGTACGGCGGTCACCTCGGCGGGCAGGCGGGCCGCCAGCTCCCGGGTGGTGACGACGACCGACGGGGCGGCGTCCTCAAGGATCAGCTCCAGGCGGGCGGCCGGAGTCGACGGGTCCAGCGGCACGTACGACGAGCCCGTCCACAGGGCCGCGAGGGCTGCGGCCACCATGTCGGCGGACCGCTCCAGCAGGATGCCGACCGGGCGCTGCGGGTCGGCGTCGTGGGCGGTGATCGCGGCGGCCAACGTCCGCGCCCGGACGTCGAGTTCGCGGTAGGTGAGCGTCTCGTCGCCGCAGCGTACGGCGGTGCGGTCGCCGTGCGCGCGGACGGCGGCGGCGAAGCCCTCGACGAGGCTGTCCACTCCGGCCAGAGGCGAGGTCGGCACAGTCTTCTCCTTCATGTCAGCCTCCGGTGGTTCCGGTACGGGTGAGGGGTGCGGTCAGCTCGGCCAGGGCCTCCTGGAACGCGTCGCGCAGCCGAGCCGCGGTCGCGGCCGGGACCAGGTGCTCCTGGTGTTCGAGGCGGAACACCAGACGGTCGCCGTCCCGCGCGCCGTACAGGCTCACCGCGAACGCGGTGTCCCNNACGGCGCGCACCTCGACGCCGTCCAGGTTCTGGCGGGCTCCCGACCAAGGGATCGCGAAACCGTCGCCGAGCAGGCCGTCCGCCGACTGCTGGAACGTCAACGTCGCCTGGAACAACGGGTTCTGGCCGTGCCTCGGGGGTTCGATCTCCCGGACCAGCCGGGCGAACGGCACGGCCGCGCTCCGCTGGGCGGCGCGGACCTCCCGCGCGGTGCGGGCGCGGAGATCCTGAGGGTCGGCACTGAAGTCCCCCAGCAGCGGGACCATGTCGACCAGGCAGCCGACGGTCCCCGCGAAACGCCAGTCGTCCCGGTGGTGGTACGGGGTGCCGATGACGATGCGCTCCTCGCCGGTCACCTCGTGGAGCGCGCGGAGCCAGGCGGCGGCCAGCAGCACGAAGGGGGTGTGGCCGTGGGCCCTGGCGTCCTCGTAGACCCCGGCCGCGTCCGCCGCGAAGTCGAGGAGAGAGGCGGGGGTACGGCGCCGGGGCGCGGCGGAGGCCACCGGGAAGAGCAGGTGGTCGCGCAGGGGACGCCACTTCTCGACGGCCTCGGCGAGCTGGGCCTCGGTGGCGGTGGCGCGGTGGCGGAGCCACTCCGCCGCGGTGGGGGGTTCGGTGGGGGTCGGGAGGTCGATGCCCAGGAGGTCGGCGAGGAGGTCGGCCAGGAC
>NZ_LIRL01000181.1 GCF_001419795.1 Streptomyces niveiscabiei | reverse complement strand
CCCCTCCCGCCCACGGACAGAAGCGGAGTTCATGATGAGCGGTTCGCTCAGCGCCCTCGGAACGGCATCGCGCACGGCACGCACGGCGAAGCTGAGCCGGGTCCTTCCGGCGACACCCGACGAGGTGTGGCGGGCCTGGACCGAACCGGACCGGCTGCCCCACTGGTTCGGGCCGATCCTGAAGGGCGTACCGGGGCCCGACGCGGAGTACGTCCTCGAAGGCCGCGGCGCGCACGGCGACACCATCGTCTGCCGGGTCCTGGCCTGGGAACCGGCCACCCGGCTGCGGGTGACCTGGCGCTACACCGGCGAGACCGACTCCGAACTGCGGCTGGACCTGGCCCCCACGGACGACGGCACCCGACTGCTCCTGGAACACGTGGGATTCGGCCCGGAGGCCGACCCGGTCGACTACGCGGCCGGCTGGCACATGTACACCGACAACCTGGAAGCACATCTCGCCGGTACGCCCGGAGTGGCGGACTCCGACGCGCGCTGGATGGAACTGATGCCCGTCTACGCCGCATCCGCCGACTGAGTCCACAGAACAGAAGAACAGAGCGAGGAGAGAGCACGGCATGAGCACCACCGACGAGAACCCCACCCCCGAGGACGCCGTCCAGGTCCCCGACATCCTGCATTCCACGCTGGTCCGCGCGGCGCCCGAGGCGGTGTTCGCCCTGCTGTCCAGCGGCTCGGGCTGGGACAAGTGGTTCACCGACGGCTCGACCTTCGACCCGGCCGAGGGCAGCCCGGTGCACCTGGTCTGGCGCGGATGGACCGACGACGGCAGTGATGTCACCGACGACGGGGTGGTCATGGAGTGCGTGCCGAACGAACGCTTCGCGCTCACCTGGGGCACACCGCCGTCGCTGGTCACCTTCACCACCGCCGAGCACCCGGACGGCACCTGGCTCACGGTGGTGGAGACGGGCCTGCCGCAGACCGCGGCCGGTCTCGCCCGGTTCGGGCAGTGCGCGACCGGCTGGGGCGAGGCCCTGACACTCGTCCGCTGCTACGCCGAACACGGAATCCGCCTGTCCACCTGAGCGGGCACCACCCCCGCCGACACAGGAGCTGATGTCCATGACAGACCCTCGCACACCGTCGCGCGTCGCTCTGGTCACCGGCGCCAGTACCGGGCTCGGCGAGACCGTCGCCGAGTTCCTCGGCGGCGCAGGCTGGCGACTGGTGCTCACCGCGCGGACCGAGTCCGACCTGACGGCGGTCGCCAAGCGGCTCACCGACCGGGGAGTCACCGTCGTGGCGGTGGCGGGGGACGTGGGGGAGGCCGCGCACCGGGAGCGGCTGATCGCGGAGGCCGGCTCGCTGGGACGCCTCGACTGGCTGGTGAACAACGCCTCCCAGATGGGGGTCAGTCCGATCAGACCGCTCCTCGACCACCCGGTGGACGCGTTCGAGAAGGTGCTCCGCACCAACGTGGTCGCTCCCGTGGCACTGGCGCAGCTCGCCCTGCCGCTGCTGCGGGAGACGGGCGGGCTGGTGGTGAACCTCTCCAGCGAGGCGGCCGTGGACGTGTTCCCGTGCGCGGGCATCTACGGGGCCAGCAAGGCCGCCCTCGACCAAGCCTCGCGCATCATCGCGGCGGAGCTGGCCGACACCGGCGTAGGGGTCACCTCGGTCGACCCCGGCGGCATCCGCACACGTGGCTATGCGGAGGCGGAGCCCGGGTTCGACCTGTCGGGCGTGCCGGCACCGGACGTGACGCTGCCGTTCTGGACGTGGCTGGCGCAGACGCCGTCCGGAGCGGTCTCCGGCCGGCGGTACCTGGCGCAGGCCGGCCCTTGGGACGCCCGGTGAGCCCCCGGCCGGAGGCAGCCGACGGGTACGGGGCTCCGTACAGCGCGCTCGCTCAGGTCTACGACCGGTGGATGGCCGCCGACCGCGTCCCGTACGACCAGTGGTTCCGCTTCGCAGAGAAACGATTTGCCGAGTCCGGCCTGACGGTGCGGAGCGTGCTCGACGTCTGCTGCGGCACCGGTACGACGATCAAAGCGCTACAGGACCACGGCTACGAGGTCACCGGCGTCGACGCCTCCGCCTCGATGCTGGAGGTCGCCCGCACCCGCACCGCCCCCGGCACCGGACTGCTCCGCCTGACCGTGCCCGATGAGCGCCTCGCGGAGCTGGGCCCCTTCGACGCGGCCCTCGTCTGCTTCGACGGGGCGAACTACCTGACGGGGGAGGACGCCCTCGCCGCCACCCTGCGTCAGCTCGCCCGGGCGCTCAGGCCCGAAGGGGTGCTCATCTTCGACCTGAGCACCCGGCGGACCTTCGAGGAAATCGCCGCCCTGGGCGAATTCGGCGAGGACTTCGGCGACTTCGCCTACATCTGGAACACCCGGCACGAGCCGGACACATCCGCGTACGACTACCTCGTGTCCCTCTTCGTACCCGAGGGAGAACTGTTCCGGCGATCGGTCGAGCACCACGCGCAGCGCCATTTCACCCGCGACGAAGTCCGCAACGCACTGAGCGCCACCGGATTCACCGACATCACCGTCTCGGACAACTACACCGAGCGAGAAGCCACCGACACCACCCGGCGGGAGACCTGGAGCGCCCGCCGCGCGACCGGCACCACTCCACGATGACGCTCAGGGGGCTTTGATGCTGCGCCGTTTGTGTACCGCCACACTCGCCACCGCCGTGTTCTGCGGCCTGATGACCGGCACCGCCTCGTCGGCCGGGGCGGGCGGACGGCTCGACGTGGTCGCCGAGAACCTGGTGACCCCGCGCGGGCTCACCTGGGACGCCCGCGCCGGACGCGTCCTGGTCGCCGAGGCGGGCCGGGGCGGACCCAGCCCGTGTGCGCCCGGCGTGGGCGGATACCCCGCCTGCTTCGGCGCCACGGGCGCCGTCACCTCCTACACCCCGGGGAAGAAGGGCGGGACCGAGCGCATCGCCACCGGTCTCCCCTCGGTGATCAACGAATTCAGTGTGCTCGGACTGCACGACGTCGACGCGAGCCATGGGCGGATCTCCGTCGTCTTCGGTCTCGGCGGTCACATGGCCACCCGCGACGGTCTCGGCCCCGCGGCACGGGGACTCGCGCAGACCGGCACCGTCGACCGCGAGGGCCGCCTCCACCCGGTCGGGGACCTCCTCGCGTTCGAGCAGCGGGACAACCCGCACCCCGCGGACGTCAACGCCAACGCGTACGGGATCGTCCGGGTGCCGGGCGGCACCCTGGTCGCGGAGGCCGGCGGCAACAGCATCCTGTCGGTGACCGACAACGGATCGGTCCGCATGGTCGCCCTGATGCCCGATCAGATCGTCGACGGAGCGCCACTCGAATCGGTGCCGTCGACCATCGTGAAGGGCCCCGACGGCGCCTACTACATCAGCGAGTACAGCGGTGAGCCGACCCGGTTGGGAAAGGCCCGGATCTGGCGCATGGCACCCGGCCGCAAGCCGGCCGTCATGACGGGAGGGTTCACCGGCATCATCGATCTCGCCTTCGACCGTCAGGGACGGATGCTCGTGCTCGAACTGGCCGAGAAGGGCTTCGACTCGCCCGACCGCACCGGCAAGCTGGTGCGCGTCGAACGGGACGGCCGGCGGACGGTCCTGGCACGGGAGGGACTGGAGCACCCCGGCGGCGTCACCGTGGCTCCCAACGGCGACATCTACCTGACCAACCGCACGACGTCACTCGGCGAGGCGAACGGCCAGTTGTTGCGGCTGCGCCCGGGCCGGCCGTGACGCCGGCCCGGACGGCGTCAGCTGTCGCAGTGGCCGCAGCCGTCCCGGTCGCTCCCGTCGGCGTAGTCGTCGTGGTGGCGGATCCAGTGCATGATCCCCGCCTCCTCCTGGCGCCCGAGCGGAGTCAGGTCCAGATAGTTGAAAGTGCCGTTGAGGAGATCGGTGCCCCGCGAGTACGTCGAGTACGTGTGGAACACCCTCTCGTTCTCGTGGAGGAAAACGCTCAGACCGTGCTGCTCTCCACTCAGGGCCCAGGAGCCGATTCCGGCCTCCCGCAACTCGTCCTTCGTGCGGAAATTGAAGAGAACCGGCGCCACGGATTCATCCATGGTGACGTGGAAATCGTAATTGAACGACGTTCCGTGGGACGAGAACCAGGGAAACGTCCACCCCATGCGTTCACGGAATTTCGTGATCGTCGCGAGCGGCGCGCGGGAAATCGCGGCGAATGACGTACGGGCCGCGTGCAGATGCGCCAAGTGGCCGATGTTGTCGGCCAGGAGCGAGCACCCGGTGCAGCCGGCCTCCCAGTCGGGGTCCAGCATGAAGTGGTAGACGATGAGTTGCTTACGGCCGTCGAACAGGTCGACGAGAGTGGACGAGCCGTCCGGCCCGTCGAAGACGTACGGCTCGGTGATCTCGACCATCGGCAGGGCCCGGCGCTGAGCGCTGAGCGCGTCCCGTTCCCGGTCGAACTGCTTCTCCCGTGCCAGCAGTTCCTTGCGGGCCGCTAACCATTCTTCCCTGGACACAATCGCCGGACTGTCCATTCCGGGCCTCGCTTTCGTTGCACTTTCCCAGCAGGGGGAACCTTACCGGAACAACTGCGGCGGCAAGCGCAGGGAGCGCACATTGTGAGTAGACAGTGGCCCGGAACCGGCGGGTACATTCGGCAGGTCTTTCCCGCACCGCCTCAGACGTCCGAACGAGGGGGTACCGAACAGTGACGGCTGCATTACGGGCGCTCCGGCGCCGAATACTGACCCCCGCCCTGTCCAGCACGAGTCTGGAAGTCCGCGGATTCCGGAAAAAGAACCCAGCGGCCCAGGAACTGCTGGAAACCATCGGCCGCAGCTTCCTCGAAGGCTACGGACAGATCGTCGCAGCACCGGATGCGAGGGCCGCGGAGCCCCGGTTGGAGGCGATTCCCAGGCAGTTCAGGGGATTCGCCTACGAAGGCGCGGCCATGGGCTGCACCATCATGGACGCGCTGCCCGGCAGCCGGGGACGGCGCCTGAGCGGCCTGCTCGCCGGACGCGGCGGCGCGCACACGTACATGGCGTACGTCGGCATCGGCTGGGCCATGGCGCGGCTGCCGCGCATGCTGCACCCGGACGTCCGCAAGACGGACCCCCTCCTGAGATGGCTGATCCTGGACGGATACGGCTTCCACCAGGCGTACTTCCACACCGACCGCTTCGTCCACGGACAGCGACGCGAACAGAAGCTGCCCTGGCCGCAGGACCAGACGTCGTACGCGCACCGCGCCGTGGACCAGGGGATCGGCCGGGCGCTGTGGTTCGTCGGCGGCACCGACGTCGACACCGTCCTGGCCCTCACCAGCGCCTTTGCGCCCGCCCGGCGCGGTGACCTCTTCAGCGGGGTGGGACTCGCCGCGACCTACGCGGGCGGGGCCGACGCGGACGAACTGCTGCGCCTGCGGGAGCGCGCCGGGGAGTACCGGCCCCAACTCCTCCAGGGCTCGGCGTTCGCCGCGGAGGCGCGCGAACACGCCGGACTGACGGTGCCGCACACCCGTCTCGCCACCGAGGTGCTGTGCGGCATGGAACCTCACGAGGCGGCACGCGTCTGCCGGGAGACGCGGCCGGGCGTGCCCGACCGCGTGGACACGCCCGCCTACGAGACATGGCGCCAACGCATAGCCGGAGCACTGGTCCCCGACGGAAGGTGCTAGCCACGTGACCACCGTGCGATCCCGCCTCTACCTGAAGCTGCCAGGAATCGTCGCCGTCCTGCTCATGGTGGTGACCTACGTCGTGGTGCGTCCCGCGACGCCGTCCGCCGCCGAGACGGACAGACGGGCGACCGCCTTCGCCTTCACCCCGAAGACCATCGCCATGCCGGCAGGCTACGACCAGCAGGACATCCGCAAGGTCAACAAGGCCTACCGGCACATCGAGGCGTGGATCTCCTCCGTGGGCGCCGGCATCGCCATGAACGACGTCGACGGCGACGGTTTCTCCAACGACCTCTGCGTCACCGACCCCCGGATCGACCAGGTCGTCGTGACCCCCGCGCCCGACGAACGCGGCGACCGCTACGCGCCGTTCGTCCTCGCCCCCGCTCCGCTCCCCATGGACGGTCTGATGGCCCCGATGGGCTGCGTCGCCGGTGACTTCAACGAGGACGGGCGCAGCGACCTGCTGGTCTACTACTGGGGCCGCACCCCGATCGTCTTCCAGGCCCGGCCCGGCCGGGACGCCCTGACCGCCGACTCCTTCGAACCCGTCGAACTCGTCGCCGGCGCAGGCGGAACCCGCTACACAGGGCCCCGGTGGCACAGCAACGCGGTGACGATCGCCGACTTCGACGGCGACGGCCACGACGATGTCTTCATCGGGAACTACTTTCCCGACAGCCCTGTGCTCGACCCGTCCGTGCGGGGCGGTGTGGTCATGAACGACTCGCTCTCCAACGCCCTCAACGGCGGCGAGGACCACATCCTGCGCTGGACCGAGGAGGGTTTCGTCCAGGCGAAGGACGTCATGCCCCGCGAGATGCGCGTCGGCTGGACCCTCGGCGCCGCCGCCACCGACCTGGACGGCGACCAACTGCCCGAGCTGTACGTCGCCCACGACTTCGGCACCTCGCGGCTGCTGCACAACAGGTCGAAGCCCGGCAGCATCACGTTCGGCGAGGTCAAGGGCGCGCACACCCCGATGGTGCCCAAGTCCAAGCGCATCGGAGCAAGTTCCTTCAAGGGGATGGGGATCGACTTCGGGGACCTGAACCAGGACGGGCTGTACGACATGTTCGTCTCCAACATCACCACCTCCTTCGGTCTCCAGGAGAGCAACTTCTCGTTCATGAGCACCGCCGACGGAACGGACGACGTGCGGGCCCGGATGAGCCGGGGCGAGGCGCCGTACGTGGACCGCAGCGGCCCTCTCAACCTCGCCTGGTCGGGCTGGGGCTGGGACGTCAAGATGGGCGACTTCGACAACGACAGCCGGCTGGAGATCACCCAGGCCACCGGCTTCGTCAAGGGCCGGCACAACCGCTGGGCCCAGCTCCAGGAACTGGCCACCTCCAACGACGGCCTGGTCGCCCACCCCGGCTGGTGGCCCCACGTCAGGAAGGGCGACGACCTGGCCGGCTCCCAGACCATGCGGTTCTTCGCCAGGACACCGGGCGGCGACTACGCGAACCTGTCGGACCGGCTCGGCCTGGCCGTACCCGTCCCCACCCGGGGCATGGCCGTCGGGGACTCCAACGGCGACGGCAGGCTCGACCTCGCGGTGGCACGGCAGTGGGGCGAACCCGGCTTCTACCTGAACGAGAGCCCGAAGGCCGGCGACTTCCTGAGCCTGAAACTGACCCACCCCTCCGGATCGCCGGTCGTCGACGCCCAGGTGTCCGTGACCCTGCCCGACGGCACCCGGCGGGTCAGCCGGGTCGACGGCGGCGGCGGTCACTCCGGCAAGCGCAGCCACGACGTGCACATCGGCCTCGGCGAGCACGGCGACACACCCCTGCCGGTGAGTCTGAGGTGGCGCGACCGCTCCGGCGCGGTCCACGAAGAAGCCCTGCGGCTGCCCCCGGGCCGGCACGACCTCCGGCTCGCGTCCGACGTCAAGGAGAAGTGACCGAGATGACCGAGGCACCCACACCCCCACGGCACGACCCGAAGATCGTCACCGCGCTGCGCCGGTTCGCCATCTCGATCACCGTGCTCAACATCGCCGGGTACACCGTGCTCGGCTTCGAACAGCCCTGGCTGTGGCCCCTCATCGCCGTCGCCGTCGGCTATTCCGTCGAAACGGGCCTCGAACTGATCGGCGCCCGGGTCGAGAACCGCCGGCCCCGCTTCGCCGGGAGCGGGACGAAAGGGGTCCTGGAGTTCCTGTACCCCAGCCACATCACCGCGCTCGCCGTCAACATGCTGCTCTACGTGAACGACCGGCTGTGGGTGATGGTCCTCGGGGTCGTCGTCGCGGTCTCGGCCAAGTGGGTCCTGCGCGCACCCGTGCGGGGCAAGCCGCGGCACTTCATGAACCCGTCGAACTTCGGCATCACGGTGGTACTGCTGCTGTTCCCCTGGGCCAGCATCGCGCCTCCGTACCAGTTCACCGAGTACACCGACGGGGCGGTCGACTGGATCATCCCCGCCGTGATCGTCGCCCTGGGTACCCTCCTCAACGCGAAGCTCACCGGACGCATGTGGCTGATCGGCGGATGGCTGGGCGTCTTCGTCCTCCAGGCCGTGCTGCGAGGAGTCCTCTTCGGCACCGCGATCCCGCCGGCCCTGGGGATGATGACAGGAGTGGCCTTCGTCCTGTTCACCAACTACATGATCACGGACCCCGGCACCACTCCGTCGCGGCCTGTCGCCCAGGCCGCCTTCGGAGGCGGCGTCGCGGCGACGTACGGGATCATGACCGGGCTGGGCATCGCGTACGGGCTGTTCTTCGCCACAGCCGTGGTCTGCCTGGTGCGCGGCGGCTACCTCTGGCTGGTGCATCTGCGCACCGCGCCGACCGGTACGAGCACGGTGCCGGTGACGGCCATCGAGACCCAGGACGTCTCCACAGGGGCCGGGAAGGCACCGGTGTCGGCATGACCCGCGTAGCGATCGTCGGCATGGCCTGCCGGTTCCCGGACGCCGCGTCCCCCCGCGAACTGTGGGAGAACGCGCTGGCCGGCCGGCGCGCCTTCCGCCGCATCCCGGACGTACGCATGCGCCTGGACGACTACTGGGACCCGGACCCGGCCGCCCCCGACCGGTTCTACGCACGTACGGCTGCCGTCCTGGAGGGCTACGCCTTCGACCGCGTCGCGCACCGCGTCACCGGGAGCACCTACCGCTCCACCGACCTCACGCACTGGCTCGCCCTGGAGACCGCCGGCCGGGCGCTCGCCGACGCCGGATTCCCCGACGGCGGCGGACTGCCGCGCGCCCGGACCGGCGTCGTCGTCGGCAACACCCTCACCGGGGAGTTCACCCGGGCCGCGGGCATGCGGCTGCGCTGGCCGTACGTACGCCGCGTACTCGCGCAGGCGCTGCGCGGCCAGGACTGGGACGACGACCGGCTCGCCGTGTTCCTCGACGGCGTCGAGAAGACCTACAAGCAGCCGTTTCCTGCGATCGACGAGGACTCGCTCGCGGGGGCCCTGTCGAACACCATCGCCGGGCGGATCTGCAACCACTTCGGACTGGGCGGCGGCGGGTACAGCATCGACGGCGCCTGCTCCTCCTCGCTGCTCTCGGTCACCACCGCCGCCGGCTCGCTGCTGAGCGGCGATCTGGATGTCGCCGTCGCCGGCGGCGTGGACCTGTCCATCGATCCGTTCGAGACCGTCGGCTTCGCCAAGACCGGCGCCCTCGCCCGCTCCGAGATGCGTGTGTACGACCGGGGCTCCAACGGATTCTGGCCCGGCGAGGGCTGCGGCATGGTCGTCCTGATGCGTGACGAGGACGCCCGCGCGGCCGGACTGCGCCGCTACGCCACGATCGCGGGATGGGGCGTTTCCTCGGACGGGCAGGGAAGCATCACCCGCCCCGAGTCGGGCGGTTACCGGCTGGCCCTGGCACGCGCCTACGAACGGGCCGGATTCGGGATCGACACCGTGCCCTTCTTCGAGGGGCACGGCACCGGCACCCCGGTGGGCGACGCCAACGAACTCGGTGCCCTCACCGCCGCACGCGCGGAGGCCGATTCCGGCGCACCGGCCGCCGCCATCGGCTCGGCCAAGGCCATGATCGGCCACACCAAGGCCGCCGCCGGAGTCGCCGGACTGATCAAGGCGGTGATGGCGGTGGACGCCGGGCTGCTGCCGCCCACCATCGGCTGCCAGGAACCGCACGAACTGCTCACCGGACCCGGAGCCGGCCTGCGCGCGCTGCGCACCGCCGAGCCATGGCCCCGTGACCTGCCACGGCGCGCCGGGGTCACCGCGATGGGCTTCGGCGGCATCAACACCCATGTCGTCCTCGACAAGGAGACGCCGCCCCACCACCGGGCACCCAGCCGACGCCATCTCACGCTCGCCGGTTCCCTCCAGGACTGCGAGCTGCTCCTCCTGGACGGCGCCTCGCCGGCCGAGTTGCGCGAACGCCTCACCAGGGTGGCCGACCTCGCTCCCCGGCTGTCCTACGCGCAACTCGCCGACCTGGCTCACACCCTCCAGCTCGACCTGCGTGAACTGCCGTGGCGCGCGGCTGCGGTGGTGACCTCGCCGGAGGACGCCGAGCGCCGGCTGCGGCAGTTGACCGACGCGCTGGAGCAGGATCCGGGCCCTCTTGTCACCCTCGACGACCGGGCCTTCGTCGGAAGCCTGCGAGGCGAGGCCCGACGCATCGGCTTCCTCTTCCCCGGCCAGGGTTCCGGCCGGGGTACCGACGACGGCTCGCTCCGCCGGCGCTTCGCACAGGCCGCCGACGTCTACGAGCGGGCCGGGCTGCGCGGCGACGGCGACCCGGTCGCGACCGAGGTGGCGCAGCCGCGGATCGTCACCGCCGCCACCGCCGGACTGCGCGTGCTCGACTGGCTCGGTGTGGAGGCCGAGTCGTCGGTCGGGCACAGCCTGGGCGAACTCGTCGCCCTGCACTGGGCCGGAGCGCTGGACGAGGCGCTGCTGTCGGAGGCGGCCCGGGTACGCGGCGAGGCCATGGCCGCGTACGGGGAGCCCGGCACCATGGCGTCGCTGTCAGAAAGCCCCGAGCGGGTACGGGCGTTGACCGACGGCCTCGATGTGGTCATCGCCGGGTACAACGGACCCGAGCGGACGGTCGTCGCCGGGCCGGGCGACTCCGTGGCGGCCGTCACCGAGCGAGCCGCCCGTGAGGGCGTCGCCTGTACGCGTCTCGCGGTGTCCCACGCCTTCCACTCCCCGCTGGTCGCATCGGCCGCCGACGTCTTCGGGGACTGGCTGGACGACACGCGGTTCGGACCGGTGCGGCGCCGGGTGCTGTCCACCGTGACCGGGCAGGAACTGGCCGAGGACACCGACCTCGGCAAGCTGCTGCACCGGCAGATCACCGATCCCGTGCTCTTCACCCAGGCGGTCCAGGAGGCGGCCCGGGACGTCGACCTGTTCGTCGAGGTGGGGCCGGGGCAGGCGCTCAGCTCCCTGGCCACCGAGGCGACCGGCGTCCCGTCCGTCGCGCTGGACACGGACGAGCGGTCCTTGCGCGGTCTGCTCCGGGTCGCGGGGGCCGCGTACGTGATCGGCGCCCCGCTGATGCACGAGCGGCTGTTCACGGACCGGCTCACCCGGCCCTTGGACCTCGACGCCGAGCTCGACTTCCTGGCGAGCCCGTGCGAGAGCATCGCGCCGGACGGGCTGCCTGACGTGCCGTCCACGGGGGAGCGGGACACGGACTCCGCCCTGCCGCCCCGCGGACAGACACCTGAGGCCGGCGACATCGAGCCCTCCGTGGAACCGGAGGGCGGCCAGGGGCAGTCGGCCATCGAGGTGTTGCGGGCCCTGGTGGCCGAGCGGGCCGAACTCCCCGTGGAGCTGGTGCGGGACGACAGCAGCCTCTTGGACGATCTGCACATGAGCTCCATCACGGTGGGGCAGATCGTCAACCAGGCGGCCACCTGCCTCGGACTCGCCACCGCACACGCCCCGGCCAACTTCGCCACCGCCACCCTGGCCGAACTCGGCGAGGCGCTGGATTCGCTGGCCGCCACGGGCCCGGACCGGGAAGCCGGAACGACGCCGGCCGCGCTGGGCGCCGCCCCCTGGGTGCGCGCCTTCGCCGTGCACCTGACCGAGGAGCGGCCCCCCGCCTCGCGGGCCGAAGCGACCGACGGCGACTGGGAGTTGTTCGCGGCGGAGGGACACCCGTACGCCGAGGAACTGCGCGGCGCACTGCGCGCCGCCCGAGTCGGGCCCGGCGTACTGGTGTGCCTGCCACCGCGGTGCCCCCGCGACCGGCTGGCGCTGGTCCTCGACGGCGCGCGGCGGGCCCTCGCGGGCGAGGCCGGCCGGCGTTTCGTCCTGGTCCAGGAGGGGCTCGGCGCGGCCGGTCTCGCGAAGTCCCTCCATCTGGAGGCTCCGCACCTGCGAACCACGGTCGTGGACACCCCGGCGGCCGACGACGTCGTGGAGCGGATCACCGCAGAGGTGGCGGCCACCACACGGTTCACGGAGGCGTGCTACGACACCTCCGGAACACGCCGGGTACCCGTGCTGCGCGTCCTGCCCGTGCGCGGCGAGCAGGCGGACGAGGTGCTGGACGCCACCGACGTCCTCCTGGTCACCGGGGGCGGCAAGGGGATCACCGCGGAGTGCGCGCTCGCGGTGGCAGCGCGGACCGGGGCCGCCGTAGCGGTCGTGGGCCGCTCCGACCCGGCACGCGACGAGGCGCTCGCGGCCAACCTGCGGCGCATGACGGACCGCGGCGTCCGGGTGGGCTACGCCCGCGCGGATGTCACCGACCCGGAGCGGGTGAGCGCGGCGGTCGCCGAACTGACCGCCGAACTCGGGCCCGTCACCGCAGTGCTGCACGGCGCCGGACGCAACGAACCCGCCGCGCTCGCCGATCTGACGCAGGAGGACTTCGAGCGCACCCTCGCGCCCAAGGTCGACGGCCTGCGGGCCGTCCTCGCGGCGGTCGACCAGGACGCCCTGAAGCTGCTGGTCTGCTTCGGCAGTGTGATCGGCCGTACCGGACTGCGCGGCGAGGCCCACTACGCCACCGCCAACGAGCGGCTCGCCGACCTGGCCGAACGAGTGGCCGCCAGGTCGCCGGACTGCCGTGTGCGGTGCGTGGAGTGGTCCGTGTGGTCCGGAGTCGGCATGGGCGAGAAACTGTCCGTCGTCGAGTCGCTGGCCCGCGAGGGCATCGCGCCGATCTCCCCGGACCAGGGCGTGGAGATGCTGCTGCGCCTGATCACCGATCCGGACGTTCCGCCGGTCACCGTCGTCACCGGCCGTACGGGAGAGCTGGACACACTGCGCCGGGAGAGCCCCCCGCTGCCCCTGCACCGGTTCACCGTCGCGCCGCTGGTCCGCTACCACGGTGCCGAGCTGGTCACGGAGACGGAGCTGAATGTGGGCACCGACCCGTATCTCGCGGACCACGTGCTCGACGGCAACCTGTTGTTCCCCGCGGTGATCGGTATGGAGGCGATGTGTCAGGTGGCCGCGGCGGCCACCGGGTGGGGCGGCGTCCCGGTCCTGGAGGACGTGCGCTTCCTGCGCCCCGTCGTGGTGCCCCCCGACGGCACGGCCCGCGTCCGGATCGCCGCCACCGTCACGGACGCGGACACGGTCGAGGTCGTTCTGCACGCGGAGGAGTCCGGATTCGTCGCCGAACACTTCCGGGCACGGTTGGTGTTCTCCGGCCCACCGGTACCCGAAGGGCCGCCCCTGCCCGGCGGGCCGGGCCACGGGGACGTACCGCTGGATCCGGCGGTGGATCTCTACGGCGACGTGCTCTTCCAGGGCGACCGGTTCCGGCGGCTGCGTCGCTTCCACCGTGTCTCGGCGCGGAACGTGGACGCGGACCTGTCGATCGCGGAGACGTCGGACTGGTTCGCTCCCTACCTTCCGGGCGGGCTGCTGCTGGCCGATCCGGGCATGCGGGACGCGTTGATGCACGGCAACCAGGTGTGCGTCCCCGATGCCACCTTGCTGCCGTCGGGCATCGACCGCTTGTTCCCCCTCGCCGCGGGTGCCGAAGTCCCCGAGGAGCTCCGCTACCGCGCGGTCGAGCGGGAGAGGAAGGGCAACACGTACGTGTACGACATCGCGGCTTACACCCCCGACGGACGCGTCGTGGAACGGTGGGAAGGGCTGCGCCTGACGGCGGTGCGCACGGGTGCGCGCAGCGGAGCGTGGGCCGCTCCCCTGCTCGCGTCCCATCTGGAACGAACCGTGGAGGAACTGACCGGGCAGCAGCCGGCCATCGCGGTGGAACCGGACACGGAGCAAGGGGCGTACGAGGTGTCCGAGGCCGCCGCGGTGAGCAGTTCGAGGACGGCGCGGGCCGCGAGCCGTGCCCTGGGCACTGCCGCCATCGTCACCTACCGGCCGGACGGCCGGCCCGAACTGTCCGGGGGCTTGGCCGTGTCCGCCTCTCACACGGCCGGGTGGACGCTGTGCGCGGTGGCCGAAGCCGCCGCCGTGGGCTGTGACATCGAACGTGTCACGGCTCGGTCGACGGCTGAGTGGGAAGGGCTGCTCGGCGGCCACGCCCCGCTGGCCGCGACAGCGGCGAAGGAGACGGGAGACGGTTACGACGCCGCGGCCACTGCCGTGTGGGCCGCCCTGGAGTGCATGCAGAAGGCCGGCTTCACCACGCATGCCCCGCTCTCACTGACTCCGCGCACGGTCGAGGGCTGGACGGTGTTCGCCTCGGGCCGGTTGCGCGTGGCGGTCCTGGTGACGCGGCTCAAGGGGGTGCCGGAACCGGTGGCGGTCGCGGTCCTCGTCGCGACGAAGCCACGTCCCTGACGACCACCCCCCCCGTACCTGTGCGGCGGGTTCTGCACGACTCGGAAAGGGAGGACAGGTTCGTGGCGGACCACTTCGAGTACCGGCATGTCGTCGGCTTCGAGGAGACCAACCTCGTCGGCAACGTCTACTACGTCAACTACCTGCGCTGGCAAGGGAGGTGCCGCGAGCTGTTCCTGAGCACCCATGCCCCGGAGGTGCTCGCCGACATCCTCGCGGATCTCAAGCTGTTCACCCTGAAGGTCGACTGCGAGTTCTTCGCCGAGATCAGCGTGTTCGACGAGCTGTCCATCAGGATGAGACTGGCCGAACTCCGCCAGACACAGCTGGAGTTCACCTTCGACTACGTCCGGCTCGGCCCCGAGGGCTCCGAGCGGCTCGTCGCCCGGGGCAGGCAACGGGTCGCGTTCATGAGAGGCCCGAACACGGCCACGGTGCCGGCTCCGGTACCCGAACCACTGGTCCGGGCACTGGAGGCGTACGTTCCGTCATCCCGGCCCCGTACCGGGTGGAGCTCATGACCGGTCTTCCGCCACCGACGCGGTGGCCGGCCTCAACGGCCCAGTGCCTGAGCGGCCAGCAGAGTTCCCTTGACCCGAGCCTCGATCTTGGCGAACGCGAGATCGCGGGAGGTGGAGGTGTCATCGGCGAACGGGGAGAACCCGCAGTCGTCGCACGTGCCCAGCTGGTCGACGGGGAGGAAGCGGGCGGCGAGCAGGATCCGGTCGCGCACTTCCTCGGGTGTCTCGACGGTGGTGCTGATCGGGTCGGTCACCCCGATGAACACCCGGATACCGGGCCGGAGCTGAGCAGCGATGATCTGAAGCACGCGTTCGGGGTCGTCTTCGCTGGCCAGCTGTACGTAGAAGTTGCCCACCTCCAGCCGGAAGAGTTCGGGCAGCAGCTCCGCGTAGTCGACGTCCAGGCTGTGGGTGGAGTCGTGGTCGCCGCCCGGGCAGGTGTGTACGCCGAGCCTGGTCCGGTCGTCCTCGGTGAACCGGCTGAGTACCTGGTTGTTGAGCGCGATGAAAGTCTTCAGGAGTTCCCCGCTCGGGTCGAGCTTGAGCGAGAGACGGCCTTCGGTGAAGTCGAGCTGCACCCGGTGCGCACCGGCGTCGAGACACCCGCGGATGTCACTCTCCGCTTCATCGGCCAGGTCCTGGAGGAATGCCTCGCGGGAGTAGCCGTCGAGCGGTTCGCCCGGATACAGCAGGCTGAGGGCCGAAGGTGCGATCACGGCCTGCTTGAGTGGGCGGTCGGTGTGGCGCTGGGCGCTGCGCACGTAGGTGCCCGCATGGACCTGGTAGCGGAACGGTCCCGAGGTCAGGTGGGGTAACTGCCGGGTGTGGCCGTCGGCGAACGGGATGACGGCGCCTGCCGGGTCGAGGGTGGTGAGACCCATGATCGGGTAGGTGGCGAAGCTGGGCTTGGCCTGTTCGCCGTCGACGAGCACGGGGCAGCCCAGCTCTTCCAGCCGGGCGAGGGTGTCGGCTGTGGCCTGGTCCTGGAGTTTCGCCAATTCGTCGTCGCTCAGGCGCCCTTGTGCGTGTTCGGCGAGGGCTGTCTGGAGGGCGAGGGGACGGGGAATGCTGCCGATCGGCTCGGTGGGGATGCTCATGCGGCGAACCATAGGAAGCCCCATCTGCCCGGGCAAGAGGACCACAGTCGTCATGCCGACGGCCCGCCGGGGTGGGTGCCTGCACCGGAATGCGGTATCACCGCACGTGGCGGCCCCTCAGGTGGCCGCAGCGGTCGCCGACGCGCTCCGGAACGGTCGACGGCAGGGGTACGGAAAGATCACCCGCACCGGGTGATGTCGGTGAGCGCAGGTTTACGCGGCCTTCCGCGAGGGGACGACCGCCGCCTTTGATCGGCCGACGCGGCTCTCCGCCGGATCGTCCTCAGCCGATCGGGGCTGGATACAGCCTTCGGTGGGGCGCCGAGCAGAAACGAAGAGCGGCCAGCTCTGCCGGGTACAGGCGGATCGCGACCGGATCCGGTTCACGGTCCGCAGGCGTGGTGAACGGCCCGACGCCGCCGACCGCCGGGGTGTGCCCCAACCGACGCCCCTCACCGCCGCTCTGCGTCACGGAACGTGCCAGCACATGCCAGTTCCCCGTAGGCACATGGTCGAGTACGAAGGCACCGGGGCGGGGCAGCACCGTACAACGCACCGGGTGACCGTTCGGGACGGGGGAGGGGAAGAGCCCCACGAAGACCACTCCGGACTGGTCCGCGGTGGGCGCTTGTACATGTCCGCGAAGCGGCATCGGAACCGGCGCAGCGGTATTGCCCCCCTGCGGGTCCGTGGAGGCCAGGAGGTTCACGGAGCGCATCCGCCGATATGTAGACGGTGTGACACCCGTACAGGACTTGAAACATGAGCTGAAGGTTCCGACGCTGCTGTATCCGACGGCGTGGCTGATCTCGGCTATGTTGAGCCGGGAATCGGAGAGGAGCCGCTTCGCCTCCTCGAAGCGGACGGCTCTGAGGAAACGCCTGGGGGAGACACCGATCAGGTGTGTGAACTCCCGACTGAAGTGGAACCTGCTGAAGCCGGCCGCCTGGGTTACGCCGTCTATCGTCAGGTCTTCCCTGAAGTTTTGGCACATGTCAGCTATCACGTGGACGACGGCTCGCGTAATTGCAGTCTCCATAACCTCTCCCTCATCAGGAAATTTAGTCATCGAAGATCTGAGCGCGCAAACATGAGGTGCACGAGTAGGCGAGTGACTGGACGACACCAGCAGGGAAGAGGCGATTCAGGCAGCGGGGCAGCCGTCGTACGCGGAAGTGCGCTGGGGCGTGAAGCGCCGCGTTGGATCAGTTTGCCGTGAATGCAGGATCTGGAGGTCCCGCCGACGGCCTCTGCAACCTGATCGGGGAGGGCGGGGGCAGCCAAAGATGATAAACCGCAGTGCGGGCACCCGGAAGCGGTGGCGCAGTAGAGATTTTCATCTGTCCCCCTGAAGCGAATATGCCCCGCCGGGCGGGGCAGTGGTTACTCCAGACCTATCCATCACGGAAGTTCACGACCAGGGAGTACTGGTTAGTTGGCTTGATGGTGACGCGAGTTGACCGAAAAGCACGTCCGGGGTCTCGCTTCGGCGACGCTGAGATGTTCATTCCTTCTCCGGCCCGGAAATCCATGGGCTCCAGTCAACCCCTGAATTCGGTTCAGGGGCTAATTCCGTGAAGCAGCCGTGGCCCCCGAGGCCCGCGAATGCGGGATCGGGAGTGAACTGAGGTGGCGGCAGAGCTCCGGCTGGCTGTCTGTCGGCAGCGGCCAACCTCACCAACCGCTCGGCCACCGGCGTCCCTCTCCCGTGAGCTCTGTGGGAGGACCAATCGGCCAGGGGCATCGGGCACTGCGTATCCAGGTGAATGTGCGGGAACCAGCTCCAGACGGCAGCCGTACTCGTTAGCCTGGCAGCGAAGGGGAGGGCCGGTCAGGTGACGACGCTGGTCGTGGGTTTTCGGCTGGGCAATGACGCGATCGGTCGGCAGGTGACGGTCTTGGTGACCGAGTCCGGAGTTCTGCACCGCGCGCATGGCGTGTACGGGAAGTCGTCGAGGCTGTCGAAGCCGGAACCGTCACGTGCGCTGGGCAGCCCGCTCCGCAGCTTCGAACGAGAGCACCCGCTGGCCCGTCCCATCGCCGATCTCCGCAAGCACCACGCCGACTACCTGAAGAGGGGCTACTCCCGTCTCCTCATCCCGCCCGCCGTCGTGCGCCTCGACATGGAGGAGTATCCGCCCCTTCAGGCGGTGCCCCATCGGGAGCTGATCGAGGCGTTCGTCAGTGCTGCTCCGAACAAGCCACAACCGCTCGACACCGCCATCGGGGCCTTCCGCACCACCCTTGGGCTGCCCACCCGGCCCGCGAACGTCTCCTGGGCTCCCCGCCCGCAGCCGCTGCCGCCGCGCGTCGAAGCGATGCTCCGCGCCCTCGAACGCGGCTCCTCGATCAGCGCTCCGCGAAGACTGCCGGTCGGGTGGACCGTCACGGGTGAGGAAGTGCGGCTCCATGTCGGCAGGACGGGCGAGACCCTCGACCGACGAGCGGTGATCGAACTCCAAGCGGCTCTCAGCGCATGGCTACGCTTCACGGACAAGTCCACTGGAGCGGGCAGTTGGTGAATTCCGACAAGTGAGGCGGGCCCTGGGTACGGTCGGTCTCGCGACGCATCCGGCGTCGGAAGAAAGCACTAAGACCCCGTCGGCGGCGCCCCCGTGCTGCCCCGAACCACCAGCGTCGGCGACAGCTTCACCTGTGCCGGAGCCTTCCCCCGGTCCTCGATGCGCTCCAGCAGCAGCCGTGCCGCGTTGTCCCCGATCTCGCGTCCGGCCTGGTCGACGCTGGTCAGGGAGACGGGGGCGAGGGACGCGAAGACCGTGTTGTCGTACCCGGCGAGCGAGATGTCGCCGGGGGCGGTCAAGCCTGCCTCGGCGAGGGCCTCCAGGACGCCCATCGCGACGACGTCCGCGCCCGCGAAGATCGCCGTGGGGCGTTCGGGGCGGGCCAGGAGCTGTCGGGCCCCCTCGTACCCGCCCGCGTGCGTGTAGCTCGTCGAGATGACGTCGTCGTCCAGCCCCCGCTCCCGCATCGCGCGCCGGTACCCGTCCGCCCGCAGCGCGTTGGGCATCTCGGCGAGCCGCGCCGGGTCGGTGTCGTGGTGCTCGATGTGGGCGATGCGGCGGTGCCCGAGCCCGGCGAGGTGTCCGACGACGAGCCCGGCGCCCGCCACGTCGTCGTCCACGACCGTGTCGTACGCGGCGGAGTGCCCGTGCCGCCCGACGACGACCGTCGGTACGGCGGACGCGACCCGCTCCAGGTGGGCCCGCGAGGAGACGGGCGCGATGAGGACCAGCCCGTCCATGCCCCGGTCGACCATCGCCTCCGTGACCCGCCCCTCCGCCTTCTCGCCGTTGCAGCCGGGACCCAGGAACACCTGGTAGTCGGTGTCCGCGAGGCCTCCGGTGATCCCGTCGAGGATCTCGGGGAAGAAGGGGTTGCGGATGTCGGGCAGCATGACCCCGATCGTGTACGTCCGCCCCCGCAGCCCCCGCGCGGCGGCGAGCGGCCGGTAGCCCAGCTCCTCGATGGCGCGCCGGACCTTGGCCCGCATCTCGGGGCTCGCGCCGTACGCGTTGCGCAGCACCTTGGAGACCGCGGTCGTCGACACCTGGGCGTGCCGGGCGACGTCGACGATCGTGACGCGGCGCGGCGGCGTGGGCGGGGCCATCCCGGGTTCCTCCGGTCGGAGTGGGAAACGTTGCCCGACAGTGTACTGCGCAGCGTCTTGACGTCCCCCACCTCCGTCCTTAGGGTCTGGCAACACCCCTTGGGAAACGTTACCCATTCCCGTCCCCGCACCGAGCCGCCCCCGAGCCGCACCGCTCAGTGAAACGTTCCATGGAAGAGGTGGGCCGTGACCACCCGACCCAAGACCACCCCGCCCTGGTGGTTCGCCCTCCCCGCGCTCCTGCTGTTCGCCTTCGTCGTCCTGGTCCCCAGCGCCCGGGGCGTCTACTACGCCTTCACCGACTGGGACGGCCTCGACCCGGGCTTCTCCTTCGTCGGCCTCGGCAACTTCGCGGACATGCTCGACGACCCCGACGCGCTCGCCGCCGTCCGCCACACCCTGCTGATCGCCGTCGCCGTCGCCGTCACCGTCGTGCAGAACGGTCTCGGCCTGCTGCTGGCCCTCGGCGTGAACTCGGCGATCAAGTCCCGCAACCTCCTGCGGGTCCTTCTCTTCGCGCCGGCGGTCATCACCCCGATCGTCACCGCCTACCTGTGGCGCAACCTCCTCGGCCCCGACGGCGCGGTCAACAGCGCGCTCGGCGGCCGGGGGCAGGACTGGCTCGGCGACCCCGAGCTCGCCCTGTGGTCCGTCGTCGGCGTCGTCGTCTGGCAGTTCGCCGGGTACTCGATGGTCATCTTCCTCGCCGGGCTCCAGTCCGTGCCGAAGGAGCTCCACGAGGCCGCGCAGCTCGACGGCGCGGGCCCGGTCCGGCGGTTCTGGTCCGTCACCCGGCCCCTGCTCGCCCCCGCCCTCACCATCAACCTGATGCTGTCGGTCATCGGCGGCATCAAACTCTTCGACCAGGTCTACGCGCTCACCGGCGGCGGACCCGGCCACGCCACCGACACCATCTCCACCCTGATCTACAAGGACGCCTTCACCCTCGGCGAGTTCGGCTACAGCATCGCCCTCGCCGTCGTCCTCACGATCGTCGTCGCGGTCGTCTCCACCGGCCAGTACGCGCTGCTGGCCCGCAGCGAGAGGTCCGCGTCATGACCCGCTACCGCCCCCGCACCCTGATCCTCGAACTCGCCATGACGGCCGCCGCGCTGTTCGTCGCGTTCCCCGTGTACGTCCTCGTCAACCTGGCCGTACGCCCCGCCTCCGACACCTCCTCACCGCTCACCCCGACCGCCTCCCCGACGCTGGACAACTTCCGCCAGGCGTGGCAACAGGGTGCGCTCGGCGGCGCGCTCGGCAACAGCGTCCTCGTCACCGCGTGCAGCGTCGCCATCGTCCTCGCCGTGTCCTCGCTCGCCGCCTACCCGCTGGCCCGCGTCACCGCCCGCTGGTCGCGCGGCACGTATCTGCTGGTCCTCCTCGGCCTCGTCCTCCCTTTCCAGCTGGGCGCGCTGCCGCTGTACCAGACGATGCGCGACCTCGGACTGCTGGGCACCCCGTGGGCGCTGGTCCTCTACTACGCGGGCCTCCAGGTGCCGTTCACCGTCTTCCTCTACACCGGGTTCCTGCGCGCCCTGCCCCGGGACTTCGAGGACGCCGCGCTGATCGACGGCTGCACCCCGCTCAAGGGCTTCCGGTACGTCGTCCTGCCCCTGCTCAAACCCGTCACGGTCACCGCGCTCGTCCTCAACACCGTCGCGGTCTGGAACGACTTCTTCACCCCCCTGCTGTACCTCAGCGGCAGCTCCCGGCAGACCATGCCGGTCGCGATCGCCGGGTTCGTCGGCCAGTACGTCACCGACTGGAACCTCGTCTTCGCGGCCCTGGTGATCAGCGTCCTGCCGGTCCTCGCCGTCTACTTCGTCCTCCAGCGCAGCATCATCGACGGCTTCGCCGGAGGGCTGCGGGGATGAGACCTCTCCGAGGGGGACACACCATGAAGAAACATGCTGTGCCCGCAGCGCTCCTGATCCTGCTCACCGCGTGCAGCGGCGGCACCAACGCGGGCGGCTCCGGCGGGAGCGCGCAGACCCTGACCCTCGCCTCCGTCGACCAGGGCTCGGTCGAGGACGTCGTCGCGGCGTTCGAGAAGGCCAACCCCGGCGTCGACGTCCGCTACACCACCAGCGGCGCCGACCAGTACCAGCAGCAGATCCGCACCCAGCTCGCCTCCGGCACCGCACCCGACGTGATGTCGGTGTGGCCCGGCAACGGCAACCCGGCCGCCACCCACGTCCTCGCCGGCCCCGGCTACCTCCGCGACCTCTCCGACCGCCCCTGGGCGAGCAAGCTGCCGGACCCGGTCAAGAGCGTCGCCCAGGACGACGGCAAGACGTACACGGCGATCTTCGGCCAGAACGGCATCGGCGCCATCTACAACCAACAGGCCCTCGACAAAGCCGCGTTGACCCCGCCCGACACCTGGAGCGGCCTCCTCGCGTTCTGCCGCGCCGCCCAGGCCAAGGGCACCCCCGCCTTCGCGCTCGGTCTCCAGGACAACTGGGTCGCCCAACTCGTCCAGTACGCCCTCGTCGCCACCACCGTCTACGGCCCCGACCGCGCCTTCGACCAGAAGATGCGGGCCGGGCAGGCCACCTTCGCGACCTCGCAGTGGACCACGGCCGTCGACCAGTACCTCACGATGCAGAAGTCGGGCTGCTTCCAGAAGAACCCCCTCGGCACCAGCTACGAGGCCAGCCAGCAACTCGCCGCCACCGGAAAGACCCTGGGACTCGTCCAGGGCAACTGGGTCATCGCGCTCCTCAAGGGGAAGAACCCGCAAGGCACCTTCACCTTCACGGCACTTCCCGCCACCGACGACCCGAAGCAGACCCTCGTCCCCGCCGCCGCAGGCGCCGGATACGGCGTCAACGCCAAGACGAAACACGAGCAACTCGCCCTGAAGTTCGTCGACTTCGTCATGTCCCCCGAGGGCATGAACCTCTTCACCGCCCGACAGGGCAGCCTCCCCACCCTCCCCGGCACCGGCAACAAAGCCGACCCCGCCCTCGCCGAACTCGCCACCTTCATCCGCACCGGCCGCACCGTCCCCTTCATGGACCAGCTCTGGCCCGACGCCAAGGTCCAGCAGACGATGCTCAGCGGCCTCCAGGAGATCTTCAGCGGCCAGTCCACCCCCGCGCGCCTCCTCCAGGAGATGGACGACGACTACCGGGCAGCCCGCTGACCACCCCCCACCACGAAAGGAAAACGGTGTGAACCATGGACCCGACCAGGGCCTCCCTCGCCGGACCGTCCTCGCCGCCACCGCCGGAGCGGTCGCCGTCGCGGGCGCAGGGCTCCCGGCGACCCCGGCAGCGGCGGCCCCTCGCACCCGGGACGGCGAGGTGACCGGCCTCACCGTCGAACACCGCGTCGACCCCATCGGCATCGACGCCACCACCCCCCGCTTCGGCTGGCGCACCCAGTCCCTCGCCCGAGGCAGAGCGCAGGGCGCCTACCAGATCCTCGTCGCCACCTCCCCCGACCGCCTCACCGCGACCCGCGCCGACGTCTGGAACAGCGGACGCGTCGACTCCGCCGACTCCGTCGCCGTCCGCTACCGGGGCCCCGCCCTGCGCCCCTCCACCCGCTACCACTGGACCGTCACCGTCTGGGACACCCACGGCCGCACCGTCGGCACCGCCCCCGTCGCCTTCTTCGAGACCGGCCTGCTCTCCACCGACGGCGTCACCGGCTGGGACGGCGCCCAGTGGATCGGCATGAAGGGCAAGACCCCCCACAGCCCCGGCGCCCCCCTCCTGCGCACCGAGGTCCCCCTGAGCTGTCGCCTATACACATCTGACGTTGACGAC
>NZ_LIRL01000180.1 GCF_001419795.1 Streptomyces niveiscabiei | reverse complement strand
GGGGCCGGGAAACGCCCGCGGCCCCCACACATACCAGAGGGCCCACCCCAGCTCGGGGCAGACCCTCACACACCCACTGCCACTACTGCACCGACTGAACCCCAGTAGGTCAGCGCCACCCCGCCGGCTCGTAGTCGACCTGCGGGTCATACCCGCCCGCCAGGAGTTGTCCCGCCTCCTGGCGCAACTCACCAGCCGTCGTACGGCCGACACCAAGGTCGGCCTCGATCTCCGCCAGCGAGACGACGTCGAGAGTCCGGTCATTGCCCCCAGCGGCCACGATCATCCGCGCTACTCGGCGGGCTCGCCGCTCACGCGGTGTCAGACGTGCCCAGCCGTCCGCCGTCTGCGCCTCGGCCTCCAGTACGGCCGCGCGCTGTCGGGCTTCGGTCGCCCGCAGACGCTCCGACTCGGCTTCGGCCTCCAGCCGCAGACTCTTGGTGCGCTCCGCCTGCGCACGAGCGCGCTCCGCTTCTGCGTCAGCAGCCGCTTTCTCGGCCTGCTTCTCGGCCTCGGCTGCCTTCAGTAGGAGCGCCGCGTGATCGACTGATCGGAGCGCCTCGGCCTCGGCCTGGACGGCTCGCTCCGCCTCTGCCTTCAGCCGCTCCGCCCGTACGCGGGCCGCCTCCGCCCCCGCCTGCGCCTGTGCCGCCGTCGCCTGAGCCTCGGCCTGCGCTGCGTTGGTCTGCGCCGTGATCCGATGCTGCGCCGCCTCGACGCGGCCGGCGGCTTTCGCCTTGCGGATCGTCAGATCTGCCGCTCGCTCGGCGGCTTCCGCCTCTTGGAGCGCCGTGCGCTCGGCCGCCTGGCGTTCCCGCTCAGCCGCCGCTGCCGCCCACCGGGACGGCAGCGCGAGCGCTTCGTCCACGGTGAATCCCTTTGGGGCGAGGGTCATCGGGAGGCGCTGTACCTGCGTGGCCCCGGTCAGGTCGTCGCCCAGCTCCTGTGTGAGCCAGATCCGGTAGCCGTCGAGGTCTTGCTCCCGGCGGATCATCTCCGGGTAGGAGCGGACGTTGGCCAGTCGCATCCGGCGGTAGAGACGTGCGGTTGTGGTCGGGGCCAGAATCCAGCGGTGCAGCGGGATGCGGTCGCTGATCTGTCCGTCCGCGAGGCGGGCGGCGTGCACGATCAGTTTGCGGACGGCTTCTACCCCGACGATGAACAGCACGGGCATCAGGCCGTGCCAGAACATGCCGACGGCGTCGCGTGTCCGCTGCCCGGACGCGTTGAGGACGACCGTCGCAAGGGTCATGCCGTGGGCGGCGAACCGGAGCAGCGGCCACGGAATGCGGCGCGCTGTCAGATAGAGGTCGAGTGCGAGGAACGCGATGATCGCGCCGTCGATGCCCACAGGCACCCAGTAGGACAGGTTCTTGGAGAACCCTCGGGTGACGGCAGCCTCTTGGAGGGTGTCGTAGGAAGAGGCGAATCCGACGGTTGCGACCACGCCCATGCCGAACAGGGTCACGATTCCCAGGAGGGTCTGTACCCATCCCGGCATACCGTGGCTGCTCTCGGCGTCGGTCCCGGGAGACGGCTCTTCCGTGCCTGCGGGCCTGTCCGGGGCGGCCGGAGTCACGCCCGCTGCTTCCGGAGCGGGTTGCCTGGCAGCCGGAACGGGTCCGGGTCCGGCGTCCGTCGGGACGGCCGTCGCCGTGGTGTCGGTCCGGGTCTGGTCGTACGTCAACACCTCATGCACCTCAGCAGTCTGCACCCATCACGCAGGCCACCGGAGCATCGCCCCGCGTGTCCGGAGCTGATGTCACTGTGGCTACTGCATGTCAGTGGCCACAGTAGTCACAGTGACATCAGCTCCGGAAACACAAAAGCTGCCTCCGGCGGGGTGATCCCGCCGGAGGCAGCTCTTCGTCAGGTGATCGGTCAGGCGGCGAAAACGGCGACGGCCGCGGCAGCGAGGAGCGCCAGTGCGGCGAGCGACAGGTCCACCGCGTGCCGGAGCTGGGTGAATTTCCGCAGGGCGATGCCGGACAGGACCCGGATACGGGCGGTCCGGGTGTCGCCGTCCATGCAGGCCCGGATCTGCTCCTCGTCCAGGCGTGCCCAGTACGGGAAGGAGGCCCGGTCGCTGCCGCCGAGGCGGGGCCTCACGACCAGGAGCAGCATCACGGCCGCCGCGCCCAGGGCGGCGACGGCGAGCGCGCCGAACACTTTGGTCATCGTCGGCAGGTCCTTGTCCGCGACGGACGCGAGGCCGGCCAGGAGGGCTCCGTCGAACGCGAGCAGCAGTGATGCCTTGCTGTCCGTGCGTCCGATCTCGGTGGTGACGGACGCGAGGCTGGCGTCGAGGTTCCTGTCGATCTCGGTCGGCGTCGGGGCGACGGTCGTCATGGTCAGGTGTCTCCTGTCGTGGCGGGTGATGGGCGGTACGGTTCGCCGCAGGGGGTGGCGCAGCCGGCTCCAACGGTTGCGCCACCCCTCTGTCGTGCGGTCAGGCGCGGGTGGGTGCGATGTAGTGCCGGGCGGCGACCATGAGGCTGAACGCGAGGACGAAACCTGTGAGGACCGAGCCGACGGCGATGCCCTCGGCGGCGGGGCCGGTGAGGTCCTGGGCGCGGATGATGACCCGTCCGGCGGCGAAGCAGCCGATGCAGATGACGAGCATGGCCGTCGTAAGGAGGGTGATGCGCGCGCCGAGAGGGAGCCACGCGGGCCCCTTGGACGGGCCGATCCTGGTGGTGACGTGGTCAAGGTGCGCGGCGAGGGCGCCCTCGGGGGTGCCGGAGATGTGGTGGGGCATCCTGCCGCAGGAGCACTCGGCCCTCCAGAGGGCGGTGCCGATGCTGGTGGAGGCGTCCTCGTCGATGACGATCTGCGGCCGGTGGAGGCCGTCGTCGATGACGATCCTGTCCAGGCGCCTGTCGGTGGTCACGGTCTGTTCTCCCTTGTGAGTGGGGTGGCCCGCCCCAGTCGGTTGCCGCTAGTGCCGGGCGTGGATGCCGGGCAGCAGCGGCGCATGGGGGCGTTGAGCTGCATACCCGTCTCGATGCGCCACATCCACGGCTCGCCGTCGGCGGCGGCCTACTTGGGGTTGGTGTGGTGTGCGCGGAAGACGTGCAGGAGCTGGTCGGGGGTAGCGCCGTAGAACACCGCAGCCTCACGGGCATCACAGGCGACCTGGGCGGCGTCCTGGTGGCAGCTCCAGCCGTGGAGACTGAGGCTCGCGGCGGCGCCCTCCGCGTTCTCGTAGACGGCGCACCCGGCCAGGGCCCGCGCGTAGGCGTCCAACGCGCGGTCGAGGAGGGCCTGGCGCTCGTGCTCGCGCGAGCCGATATGCCCCTCGGCCTCCAACCGGTCCATGAGCCGCCTGGCCTGCTGGTAGCCCAGGCGAAATCGCCGTTGCAGAGTCGACTGGGTCAGTCCCTCACCCAACTGGGCGGCCAGCTCCAGGACTTCGCCGTAGATCGGATCAGGCATCCGGCTTCTCCCTCATACCGCAGTGCCGGTCTCGATGCGCCACACCCACGGCTCGCCGTCAGCGGCGGCCCGCGCGGCGGCATCTCCCAGGGAGCGGGCGACGGCCGCCGCGCCGCTCCTGACAAAGCGGTGGCGCGCGAGGCGGTGCAGGAGCGGGGCGAGTTCGGCGGCGACGGCCGACGGGACGGCGCCGTCCGAGGGCCTCGCGAGCAGCTCCGTGAGGGCGCCGCGCTCCGCGAAGGGCAGACAGCCCTCGGCGTACCCGGCGAGGCTGGCCAGGAGCCTGAGGCTGTGGCGGTCCTCGCCGAAGAAGTCGGCCCCGTGGGACACCACGACGACGTGGGACACGGCCTCGTGGACGGTCTCGGTCATCTCGTCAACCTCCGTGGTTTCTCGTCGGGTTGGGGGCGCGTCAGAGGGGCGTGACGATGTCGTGGGCGGCGGCGAACCCCTCCGCGAGGAGACGGTGCGGGGTGGCCGCGAGGGCGAGGGAGTGCTGCCAGGCGAGGGTGTCGTCCGGTACCCGGCGGTTGGCCGGCCGCATGCGGTTGCGGGCGCGGCAGGTGGCGAGGGGCGGGAGGATGCGCAGAGCGACGATCGGGCGGCCGTGGCGGCGGGCCCGCTCGACGAGGTCGGCGCGGACGCGGGGTTCGACGTTCGTCGCGTCGAGGTAGACAGTGTTCCCCTCGCCCAGGTGCCGCTCCAGCAGGATGTTCTGCTCGATCACGGCGGCCGGGGTGAGGGACTGGTCGCCCGCATCGCCCCCGAGCTGCTCGCGCAGGACGTCGAGGCTGACCACCGTGACGAACCCGGCCTCGGCCGCGAAGGTGCTCTTGCCCGCCCCGCCGGGGCCGACGGGGACCACGACCGTGCCGGGCTCCAGGGCGCGCAGCGCGTCGGTGCCGGCCGCCGCGCGGACGTCGTCCTTCGGCGCGGCGATCCACCGCTCCGGGCCACCCTCGCGGGTGTGCCGCCAGTCCTGCCGGGTGCCGATGATCCGTTCCGCCCAGTCCATCGCCGCCTCGACGTCGCGGTCGATGTTCGCGTCGAAGGTCTCGTGGCAGTCGAGGTAGCGGCCGGCGCGGGTGAGCTGCCAGCCGAAAACACTGTCGTGGAGGTGGGCCGGGGCGAGGACGTAGCGCGGGAGCAGCGGGGACATGGGATTCCTTCGGGTCTGGTCGGATGGTGATCAGTGGGTGCCCCGTGCCGGAGTCGATCCGGCGGCCTCACGCCGTATTCCGGGGCGGTGGTGCTGGGGGTCGCGGTGGCTCGTCCGCTCGGCTCGCCGGGGAGCGGATGCACTGCCGCGAGGGGGGCTGGCGGGGCGTCAGCGGTCGGTGACGCCTCCGCTCATCGCGGGGAGATGATGCGGCCGGCGGCCTCGACCAGCTCTTCCGACTTCAGCGCGGCGACCTGGCGGGCGCAGTCAAGGACGCCCGGTCCGTCCGCCTCGCGCATGTTGTAGGCGGCCTGGGCGGCGGCTTTCGCGGTGGGCGCGAGGTCGGGCAGGAGCAGTTGGACCCGCAGCAGCGGGCCGGTGATGGCGGAGCGGGTGCGGTGGCTCTCCTCGCGGGCCTGCGACCAGTCCTGGTCTGCCAGCCGCAGTTCCTCCCGCACCCACATCGCGCGGCGGTGGTCTTCGAGGGCCTGGACCAGTTCCTCGATAGCGGCCAGGCCGTCGCTGATGCTGATGGCGGCAGCGTCCTCACGGCGGGTGGCACGCTGGACGGCGTACTGGAGGAGGCCGGTCAGTAACGATCCGGCGAGGGTACCGGCGACGGCGACGATGGTGGTGATCACTCAGTCTCCTTGTTCCGAAGGGGGTCTCGGCTCGGGCGTCGGTCGCCCTCACCACATCCAGGATGCCTAGACAGTCTTGGCATGTCAAGACTGTCTAGGCCAAGACTGGGCGGTAGCATGGAGGCATGCCCACGCCCATCAGCGATGACGAGATCCGGCAGATCCTCGCCGACTACGACACCGAGCTGGCCAAAGCGACCTCGGCCCTACGCGAACGCCGAGCCGAGCGGCTGCGTGCGGTCCTGGACTCAGGCCGGACCCAGACCGACATCATCCGCGTGACCGGCAAAAGCCGTGAGGCCGTGAGGCAGTTCCTGAACCCCGCCGCCGCGGACGCGGCAGCAGCGGCCAAGCGGACCGCCCGCGCCCGCGCCGCGCCCGAGTAGATCCACGCCCACGCAAAAACGCCGGAGGGCTGTACCCGAGTCGGGTACAGCCCTCCGGCGCGGGCGGACCATCAGAGGTCGGAGGGGAGCTGCTGGCCGGTCTTGGCGTCGTGCGCCGTTCCGGCCGGGGACAGGCGGACCTCTTGTGAGGGGGCTCTGACGCCCTCCTTCCAGGAGACGCCGCCTACCGTTACCCGGACGGTGACCTCGGCGAGCGGGTCGTCCACCGGCAGCGCGAGCTGCGGGTCCCTGGGGTAGTAACCGTCTTCCTGAGTGCTGCTGGCGGTCTGTTCTCCGGCATCGAGGCGCAGATACTTCGCGTTGCGGTCGAAGTAGCTGCTCAGCTCCAGGACCACCCGCTTGCGATCGTTACTCCAGCGGGCGATCACATCGACCTTCACTCCGTCGATCCGCAGGGCCGCCCCGGAGCGGCCTTTGTAGGCGGCGGCCGTCGCCGTGCGCTGCTCGCGCTCCTGGTCCAGGCTGCCCTGCTGGAGATAGGCGCCGACGGCTACGCCCACGACCGCGATCGCGGCGACGTAGCGCCAGGCGCGCCGGCGTTTCGGCGGGGGTGGTTCGTCGCGGCCCGAGCCGGAGATCGGGGCCCGAGAGCCGTGTTCGGGTGGGGGCGGGAGCTGCCGAGGCCCACCGTGCACCGTGCTGTCGTCCGTTTGCCGGTCCGGGTTGTGCGGCTGCTCGTACCACTGCGCG
>NZ_LIRL01000018.1 GCF_001419795.1 Streptomyces niveiscabiei | reverse complement strand
GGCCATGCCGACGGGCTGGGCGCCGGGCATCGGCCACTTCGCGACGTGCAGGCGGCCCACATGGGCGTCGTGCAGCTGCTCGCAGACGGCCGTCCGGCCCGTGCCGCGTCCGCCGTACACGGTGATCACCGGGGCGCCGCGCGGATAGCCGGACGCGGCTCCCGTACCGCGCGGCCCCAGGCCCACGGCGGCGGGGACGAACGTGTCGACGAGTTGCTCGTACCCGTGGAGTACACGGTGCGCCATCCATACCCCCGTGAGATGCGCGCGCTGTGGGGTGACCCCTGAGATCACGTCAATTCTCCCTCAATACGGGGATGTTGGCGCCGTTGTTGCTTCACTGGGGTGGTTACGAACAAGTGAAAGGGGCTTTTGTGTACGACCTCACGGAGTCGATCGAGTCGATGGAGCAACTCGCCGCGGGCTGGCGGACGTTGACGCTCGACCGGAATCCGGACTCCGACGTCCGCGACCTGCCGGGGATCGCCGTGCGGTGGGCCGACAGCCGGTTCCTCTTCTGGAACTGCGTCACGCTCACCGAGTCCGAGGTCCAACCCGCTTTGCTGGAGCAGCGGTTGGCCGAGGCGGCGGACGTCATGCGGGCCAAGAAGCAGGGCGGGTTCCTGTGGGTCTTCGAGGACCTGCTCTCCCCCGAGGCCCGTACGGCTCTCGCGCCGGCCGCCGAACGGGCGGGCCTCGCCCACGCGTTCCCCGGCACCGGCATGGCCGGCGACCTGCTGCCGCTGCCCGAACCGGCCCACCCCGAGCTGACGTTCGTCCGGGTCACCGACGACGAGCAGCTCGCCGCGTACGCGGACCTCAACTCCCGCGCGTACGGCTTCGACCCGGCCGACGGGCGGGACGGGCTCGTCGGATCCGCGCTGTGGAAGAGCGGCGTGTACGCCTACCTGGGGCTGCGCGACGGGGTCCCCGTGACCTGCGCGGCGACCGTCGAGACGGACGGGTGCCTCTTCGTCGTCCTCGTCGCGACCGACCCCGCGTGGGAGCGGCGCGGATACGGGGAGGCGGTGACGCGCAAGGCGCTGTACGAGGGCGGCCGGGCCACGGGGCTGACCCGGGCCACCCTGCACGCGACGGCGGCGGGGGCGCCGGTGTATCCGAGGATCGGGTTCCGGGCGAACTCGCCGATGTCGTTCTGGGCGCTCAGTTCAGACTGAGTTCCGGGCGGTACATCTCCAGCCAGAGGGCCAGGTCGAGGGCGCGTTCCAGGCCGCGTCGCTCGGCCTGGCCGCTCACCGGGGCGGTGCGGTGGGCGACTTCGTGGAGGCGGGTGCGGTCGACGAGGTCGAAGACCGGGTGGGAGGGGTTCGCGAGGAGGTCCTTGGCCTGGGCGCGCAGGGCGGTGGCGTACGCCGGGTCCTGGGTGGAGGGGTAGGGGCTCTTGACCCTGTCGTACACCGACCGGGGCAGGAGGTCGGCGGTCGCCTCGCGCAGGAGGCTCTTCTCGCGGCCGTCGAAGGACTTGAGGGACCAGGGGGTGTTGTAGACGTACTCGACGAGGCGGTGGTCGCAGAACGGGACGCGGACCTCCAGGCCGACGGCCATGCTCGCGCGGTCCTTGCGGTCGAGGAGGACGCGGACGAAGCGGGTGAGGTGGAGGTGGGACATGCGGCGCATGCCGTACTCGAAGTCGCTCTCGCCGTCGAGGCGCTGGATGCCCTTGACCGCGCCTTGGTGGCTGTCGGCGACGTAGCCGTCGAGGTCGAGGGCGGTGAGCAGGCCGGGGGCGAGGGTCTCGGCGTCCTGGCCGAAGTGGCGGCCGAAGCTGACCAGCCAGGGGAAGGTGGTGCCCTTGCGGGCCTCCTCGTCGAAGAACTGGAGGTAGCCGCCGAAGACCTCGTCCGCCGACTCGCCGGAGAGGGCCACCGTGGACTCGGCGCGGATCGCCCGGAACAGCAGGTACAGGGAGGCGTCCATGTCGCCGAAGCCGGCGGGCAGGTCGCGGGCCCTGATCACCTTCGCGCGGATCTCCGGGTCGGCCAGGGTCTGCGGGTCCAGGACGATGTCCTGGTGCTCGGTGTGCGCGGTGCGGGCGACGTCGTGCACGAACGGGGTGTCGGGGGTGCCGCGCAGGTCGTCCGCGACGAAGTGGTCCGCCTGGCCGACGAAGTCGACGGCGAAGCTGCGGACCTTCTCGCCGTGCTCGCCGAGCTGGCGGGCGGCCAGCGCGGTCATCGCGGAGGAGTCCAGGCCGCCGGAGAGGAGCGTGCAGCGGGGGACGTCGGCGACGAGCTGGCGGCGGACGATGTCGTCCAGGAGTTCCCTGACCGTCGCGATCGTCGTCGCCCTGTCGTCGGTGTGCTCCCTCGTCTCCAGCTCCCAGTACACGCGCCGGTGCAGGCCCTCGCGGTCCACGGTGACGACGGTTCCCGGCTCCACCTCCGCCATGCCGTCCCACACCGCGTGGCCCGGCGTCTTCACCATCGTCAGCAGTTCCCGCATGCCGTCGAGCGTGACGCGGGGGCGGGCCAGGGGGTTCGCGAGGATCGCCTTCGGTTCCGAGCCGAAGAGGACGCCGTCCGGGGTGGGGTAGTAGTAGAAGGGCTTGATGCCCATGCGGTCCCTGATCATCACGAGCTTGCTCTGCCGGGCGTCCCAGACGGCGAACGCGTACATGCCGTTGAGGCGTTCGGCGACCTTGTCACCCCACTCCAGGTAGCCGTGCAGGACCACTTCGGTGTCCGAGTCGGTCGTGAACCGGTGCCCCCTCGCCTCCAGTTCGCGGCGCAGCTCGGTGAAGTTGTACGCCTCACCGGAGTACACCATCGCGACGTTCCCATGAGGCGTCGCGAAGGTCATCGGCTGCCGTCCGCCGGGCAGGTCGATAATGGCGAGCCTGCGGTGCCCGAGCCCCACCGGCCCCTCCGCCCACACCCCCCGGTCGTCCGGTCCCCGGCACTCCATCGTCTCCGTCATCGCATCCAATACAGCGCCCTCGCCCCGCAGTTCACGGTCGAACGACACCCAGCCGGCGATGCCACACATAACGTCCTCCACTCCACGCCCGCTACCGGGCACCCCGTCTCACCAGCGCGTACGCACGCCGGAAGCACACCCGCATCGGGAACAAGTTGTAACTACCACTCACTTCCGAGCGTGCGCCGCGCGTGACCGCTGGTCAACATCACCGAAATAAAGACGCCTTGAGCAACCATCCGCTTTCGGACGGACTTTGCCAACCCCAGACCCTGATCCCGCTCACCCCTGCCCCTCACCCACGCAGAATCGGCCAGAGGCAAAAACTTCCCCACCTTCTTCACCCCCGAGGACCCCTGTGCCCTTCCCTCCCGAAGACCGGCTGGCGATCCACGAGTTGCTCTCCCTCCACGGGCACCTGACCGACGACGGTGCCCTCGACCGCCTCGACGAGGTCTTCACTCCCGACGTCGTCTACGACCTCACCGACTATGGCCGCTCCCCGCTCCACGATCTCGGCGCCCTCCGTGAAGCGGCCCTCGATCTCGGCCCCGCCAACCCCGTCGCCCACCACGTCACCAACATCGTCGTCACCTTCCTGGACAACGACAACGCCCAGGCCCGTTCCAAGGGCCTGGGCATCACGACTGACGGTTCCTGCGGGTCCGTCACCTACGACGACACGCTCGTCCGGACCCCGGACGGCTGGCGCATCAGCCACCGGAGAGTGACAGCGCGTCGGGTGCCCTTGAACGGGGCGGCAGCACACGAGGCGTGACTACGGTTCCTCCCCCGACACCTCCAGAATCGGGTTCCACGCGAACCATTCCAGATTCTCGGCGCCGAGTTCCCACGGGGAATCCAGAAGGAGTACGCGAGTCGTTCCGAGGTCGTCGGTGACGGAACTGGGGGCGGGCCCTATACGGCTCATCAGCTCACCCCGCCTACGGAAGAACTCTTCGTCCTCACCACGCAGTCGACGTACGGCCGCTTCCACGCAGGCAGGCCATTTCGGCATGCCGTAGTGGTCGGCATGAGTACCGAGTTGGGGGGCACCGACGAAGACAAGGAAGTCCTCCGGCGACAACCGCTTCTCCCAGTACCTCAGAAACCCGATGCGGAACTTCACCTCCTTCTTGATCTTTCCCAGGGACCCCCAGCCGAACTCCGTCAGAGTTCCCCCACATCCCGGCCAGACCGAGTCCCGGTCAAGCATGAGGTCCTCCAACTCGTAGAGGCGGAACTCGTCGTCCGTACCCAGTACCTCGAACGCCTGCCGGGTCAGCCACGTGTTACGGGCGAACATCGTTCCGTCGTTCAGGGCCTTGCGCCGACCGGTCGGCCGGGAGGCATGCGCGTCCTCGATCGCACCATTGCGCCACACCAGCAGCATCAGGCCGTGGGCCGCTGCCCACCTCAGCCCGTCGCCGGTGTCGGAGACCCCCATCTCTTTGAGGCTCTGCCGCCCCCACTCCAGCCTCTCCCGCATTTCCTCGTCCACGGGAATTCCCTCCCCCTCCGTGTTCCTGCCGACTCAGTCGGAGCCTGCGCGTCGAAAAGCCGCTTCCAGCGCCTTCAGGTCAGCGCGACGGGCAGACATGAGTTCCTCCGGTTGACGCCGATCTGTGTCCAGGAGCCATACTCCCCCGCGGAACGGTTCGAAGCCGATGCTTTCCCACAACGCGGCGATCTTCTTCTTCGCCTCACGGCGATATGCCTCCGTGACCTGTGCGCCTTCCTCGGGGTACTCGCCCATCGCGGGGTAAGCCGCCACCGCGCAGCACCCCGAGGAAAGACGGCGAATCGCCTCGGCCGCGAGTATCGGCCCCAGTCCGAATCCTCTCCACGTCTTGTCGAGATGGACACGGTCGAGGATCAACAAGTCACCTACGGGGCACATGACCGCTTCCTCGAACTCGGCGCTGTAGTCCCCGCCTTCGTAACGGCCGAAGACCGCGGCAGCGATGACTTCGAGGTCCCCGGACTCGGCGTCGGCCACTTCCCACCGGTCATCGCCGGTGAAATCCCGCAACCGCCACAGGACGAGGTGGCCGACCTTGCTCCCTGGGGCGGGAGCATGACCGGCCTCCTCGTCCTCCCATTCCTCTTCGCCCTCCACCCCGTAAGTGACCCGGACGTACCAGGACTCCAAGGTGTCCTGGTAGTCATAGGGCAGAGCGGGATGCTCATGGCTGTAGGAGAGATGGAGGCGGCCAGGATCGCCCGGAAGCTCTCCGATCGGGCGCTTGGTCGTCACTGCTGTCATGGCACCGAGCCTAGGAGCAGGGACTGACAACGCGGGGCTGTTTCACCTCACATGGCTGAGCGCGGAGACCGACAGGAGAAGCGGCGCCCGGCACCACTGGCTTCCCGGAACCGAAGACAGCTCACGCCGCGTTCCGCTCCGCCGTCTCCACCACGTTCGCCAGGAGCATCGCCCGGGTCATCGGCCCCACTCCCCCGGGCATCGGGGCGAGCCAGCCCGCTGTGCGGGCGCAGTCCGGGTGGACGTCGCCGACCAGGCCCGAGGCCGTGCGGGTGATGCCGACGTCCAGGACGGCCGCGCCGGGGCGGAGCATGTCGGGGGTGATCAGGGCGGGGACGCCGGCGGCGGCTATGACGATGTCGGCTTCGCGGACGTGCCAGGCCATGCCTTTGGTGCCGGTGTGGCAGAGGGTGACGGTGGCGTTCTCGGAGCGGCGGGTGAGGAGGAGGCCGAGGGGGCGGCCGACGGTGACGCCCCGGCCGATCACGCAGACGCGGGCGCCGGCCAGCGGGACGTCGTGGCGGCGGAGGAGTTCGACGACGCCGCGCGGGGTGCAGGGCAGGGGCGCTTCGACGCCGAGGACCAGGCGGCCGAGGTTGACGGGGTGGAGGCCGTCCGCGTCCTTCGCCGGGTCCATGCGTTCGAGGACGGCGTTCGCGTCGAGGTGCGCGGGGAGCGGGAGTTGGACGATGTAGCCGGTGCAGGCGGGGTCGGCGTTGAGCCGGTCCACCGCCTCCTCGACCTGTTCCTGTGTCGCGTCCGCCGGAAGGTCGACGCGGAGGGAGGCGATGCCGACCTGGGCGCAGTCCCGGTGCTTGCCGGCGACGTACGCCCGGCTGCCGGGGTCGTCGCCGACGAGGACCGTGCCGAGGCCGGGCGGCGGGGCGCCGGTGGCGGTCAACTTGGTGACGCGGTCGGCCAGTTCGCTGCGGAGTGCGGCGGCGGTGGCCTTGCCGTCGAGCAGTCGCGCGGTCATCGTGCTCCGTCCCGTCCCACGGTCGTCGTGCACTGCCATCGCCCCGCTCACCCACGCAGCCGGGACATGGTCGGGTCGAACAGCGGCTCCTCGGCGACCACGGCCTCCACCCGCCGGTCGAAGTAGCCGATCCGCAACTCCGTGCCGGGCACGGCGAGTTCGGCGGGGAGCCAGGCGTACGCGATGCCCTTGCCGATGGTGTAGCCGTACGCGGCGCTCGTGACGTACCCGACGGCGCGCTCCCCGTCGTACACGGGCTCCTTGCCGAGGACGACGTCGTACGGGTCGTCGATGGTCAGGCAGGTCAGCTTCCGTCGCACAGAGGTCTTCCGGCGTTCCAGCGCGGCCTTGCCGATGAAGTCGCCCTTGTCGGGTTTGACGGCGAAGGAGACGCCCGCCTCGTAGGGGTCGTGCTCGTAGGTCATGTCGGTGCCGAAGGAGCGGTAACCCTTCTCCAGGCGGAGGCTGTTGAAGGCGCCGCGGCCGGCGATGACGCCGCCGAGGGGTTCGGCCGCGCGGCGGAGGGTGTCCCAGAGTTTCAGGCCGAGGTCGGCGGTGGTGTAGATCTCCCAGCCGAGTTCGCCGACGTAGGACAGGCGCATCGCGGTCACCGGGACGCTGCCGATGTGGGCCTGCTTGGCGCGGAAGTACTTGAGGCCCTCGTTGCTGAAGTCGTCGTCGGTGAGGGGCTGGAGGACCTTGCGGGCGAGCGGTCCCCACAGGCCGATGCAGCAGGTCCCGGCGGTGATGTCGCGGACCTGGACGGTGCCGTCGGCGGGGAGGTGGCGGGTGAGCCAGTCGAGGTCGAGGTTGCCGTTGGCGCCGATCTGGAAGCGGTCGCGGGCGAGGCGGGCGACGGTGACGTCGCTGCGGATGCCCCCGTCGTGGTCCAGCAGCAGCGTGTACGTCACCGAGCCGACCGACTTGGCGACCTTGCTGGTGGTCAGCGTCTCCAGGAAGGCGCCCGCGCCGGGGCCGGTGACCTCCAGGCGCTTGAGCGCGGTCATGTCGTACATGGCGACGGTCTCGCGGGTGGCCTGGGCCTCGGCGCCGACGATCGGGGACCAGTACTGGGCCGCCCAGTCGTTCGGGGTGGGGATGGAACGGCCGTCCACGAGCGGGGAGTTGGCCTCGTACCAGTGGGGGCGTTCCCAGCCGCCGGCCTCCAGGAAGAACGCGCCGTGCTCCTGCTGCCTCTCGTAGAAGGGGCTGGTGCGGATCGGGCGGGGGTCGCCGGAGGGCTGGAGGGGGTGGAGGATGTCGTAGACCTCGACGAAGTTCTGGCAGTCGCGGGCGAGGACGTACTCCGGGGTGAGCTGGTGCGGCTCGAAGCGGTTGACGTCGCACTCGTGGAGGTCGAACGAGGAGCAGTACCCGTCGACGAGCCACTCGGCCATCGCGCGGCCGACGCCCGCCGAGTGCGTCACCCACACGGCCTCGGCGACCCAGAACCCCTTGACGTCCCGCGACTCGCCCAGCAGCGGGAAGTTGTCGGTGGTGAAGGAGAAGAGGCCGTTGATGCCCTCGTCGACCTTGGCGTCCTTGGTCGCGGGCAGCAGGGACTGCGTCTCGGTCCAGGCGTCGGCGAAGTCGTCGGCGGTGAACTCCAGGACGGACGGCATGGGTTGCTCGTCGTCGAAGGTGAGGATGTCGTCGGCGGAGACCGGCATGGGGCGGTGGCCGTAGGAGCCGATGCCGATGCCGTCGTAGCGGTCGCGGTAGTAGAGGTCGGCGTCCTGGTGGCGCAGGATCGGCCGGACGGCCTCCTCGGTCTGCCCGGCGAGCGCGGGAACGGGGCCGGTCCAGGCGAGCTGGTGGGCGAGCGGGGTGAGGGGGAGGTTCATGCCGGCCATGCGGGCGATCTTCGGGCCCCAGATGCCGGCGCAGCACACGACGATGTCGGCGTCGAGGTCGCCGTGGTCGGTGCGGACGCCCGTGACGCGGCCGGCGTCCTGGAGGATGTCGAGGACCTCGTGCCGGGGCAGGAAGCTGACGCCGTTCGCGGTGGCCCGGCGGATCTGGGCCTCGACGGCGAGGACGGCCTTGGCGAGGCCGTCGGTGGGGACGAAGAGGCCACCGAGGACCTGGGAGCGGTCCAGCAGGGGGTGCTTGGCCACGCACGCGTCGGCGTCGATCAGCTCGGCGTCGACGCCCCACGCGGTGATCCAGCCGTGCCGGCGCTTCAGCTCGGCGAGGCGCTCGGGCGTGGTGGCGACTTCGAGGCCGCCGACCTGGAGGAAGCAGGGCTTGCCGTCCACGTCGAGGGAGCAGAACTTCTCCACCGTGTAGCGCGCCAGCTCGGTCATCGCCTTGGAGGAGTTGGTCTGGAAGACCAGCCCCGGGGCGTGCGAGCTGGAGCCTCCGGTGGCCGGGAGCGGACCCTGGTCGACCACCGTCACATCGGTCCACCCGCGCTGCGCGATCTCGTCCGCGAGCGCGGCGCCGACGACGCCTGCTCCGATGATGACCACTCGGGGTCCCGTCATCGCCGCACCTCCGATTGAGTTGCTTCGTACGCAACGCACTTCAGGTTGCGCAACTCAATGTGCCCGCCTCACAGGGGGGTGTCAAGAGGGCCGGGGACGCCGGAGAACACCCCTTTCCCGCACCCAGAAAACGCCAACGCCCGGCAGGCGGAGCGCACTTGAGCACTCCGCCTGCCGGGCCTCACGCCGGGGTCACTTGAGCCAGGCGGCCACCTTCCCCCGGTTCGCCTCGACCCACTTCTCCGCCGCCGCCTCGGGTGTCATCCGGTCCACCGCGATGTACTTGGCGACGATGTTCTGGTCGTCGTTGGTCCAGTTGAAGTTCTTCACCAGGTCGTAGGCGGGCGAGCCCGACTTCGCGAACCGCACACTGACGATCTTGTCGAGGTCGTACACGGGATAGTCGCAGGCGATCTTCTCGGCGTCCGCGTCACAACCGGCCTTGTACGCGGGGAGGTTGACCTTCACCAAGGGGACTTCCGTCATGAACCACTGCGGCTCGTAGAAGTAGCCGATCACCCATTCCTTGTTCTTCTCGGCCTTGCGGTACGCCTGGATCAGCGCGGTCTCGCTGCCCGCGTACACGACCTTGAAGTCCAGCTTCAGGTTCTTGACGAGCGCCTCGTCGTTGGTGACGTACGACGGGTCCCCGTCGAGGAGTTGGCCCTTGCCGCCGGACTCCGAGGTCTTGAAGCTGGCCGCGTACTTGTTCAGGTTCTCCCAGTTCGTGATGTCGGGGTGGGCCTTGGCGAGCCACGGCGGGACGTACCAGCCGATGACGCCCTTGTTGCCGGTGGAGCCCGCCGAGACGGCCGTCTTCTGGCCGCCGATGTACTTCGCCTTGAGGTCGTCGTGCCCCCAGTTCTCCAGCACGGCGTCCACCTCGCCGGTCCCGAAGCCCTGCCAGGCGATCTCCTCCTTGAGGTCCTTCTGGACGACCTTGCAGCCCAGGTCATTGGCCGCGACGTACGCGACGACCGCCGCGTCGGCCTGGTAGCCGACCCAGGGGTTGACCGCGAGGTTGAAGGTGCCGCAGGTGCCGTGGGCGCCCGCGGCCGGGGCCATGTCGCTGACCTTGGCCCACCCGCACCCGGTGAGGGTCAGCGACAGCGCGGCGCCGCCCAGTACAGCTCGCCTCAGTCGTGTCATCGGCTCGTCCTCCGTGCGGCGGCCTGCGTGATCCGGTCGAACATGACGCCCAGCAGCACGATCGCGAGCCCGGCGGCGAGCCCCTTGCCGTACAGCTGGCCCTGCGAGAACCCGGCGACGACGTCGTAGCCGAGCGCGCCCGCGCCGACCAGTCCGCCGACGACGACCATCGACAGGACGTAGATCAGCCCCTGGTTGGTGGCGAGGGTCAACGCGCCGCGCGCCATGGGGAGCTGGACCTTGGTGACGAGCTGCCAGGTCCCGGCGCCGGCCGAGGTGGCCGCCTCCACGGTGGTCTCGGGGACGTTCCGCACCCCGTCCGCGATGATCTTGATGGCGACGGGGGCGGCGTACACCACGGCGGCGACGATCGCCGTGAACCGGGTCGCGCCGAACAGGGCGAGGAAGGGCACCAGGTAGACGAACGGGGGCATGACCTGCGCCGCGTCCAGGGTGGGGCGCAGGACGCGGTCGACCGTGCGGCTGCGGCCCATCCACACGCCGAAGACGATGCCGAGGAGCATCACCATGACGGTGGCGACGGCGGTCGAGGCGAGCGTCGTCATCGCGTCGGACCAGACGCCCGTACCGATCAGGAGTCCGACGCAGACGGCCGCCGTGATCCCGGCGCGTACGCCGCCCAGGACCGTGCCGAGGCCGGCGAGGGCGAGGGCGACGAGCCACCACGGGGAGTCGGTGAGAAGGGTCTGGAAGGGGTTGAGGAGGCCGGTGGTGACGGCGTCGCGGAAGCCGTTGGTGAGGCCGGAGAGGTGGTCCTGGGCCCAGGTGGTCGCGGAGTCGGCGGCGCTCGCGATCTTCTCGCCGGCCTGTCCGCTGCCGGGGAACTGGGCGGCCCAGACGTAGACGTGGGAGACGTACACCATGAAGGCGACGCCCGCCGCGCCGGCCGCGAGGAGGTGGGGGCGCCACTTGAAGGTCGTCCGGCCCCGTTCGGCGGCGGCCGTGGTGACGCGGTCCAGGACGATCGCGAGGACGACGATCGCGAGGCCCGCGTTGAACGCCGTACCGACGTCGAGGGACTGGAGGGCCTGGACGACGGTCTTGCCGAGGCCGGGCGCGTCGATGAGGGCGGCGATGGTGACCATGGCGAGCGCGGCCATGATGGTCTGGTTGACGCCCATCACGACCGTCCGGCGCGACATGGGCAGCAGCACCTTGCGCAGGGCCTGTCCCCGGGTCGCGCCGAGGGACTCGGCGGCCTCGACGGTGGTCGCGGGGACCGCGCGGATGGCGTGGGCGGTGATGCGGATCGCGGGCGGGGCCGCGTAGATGAGGGTGGCGATGTTCGCGGAGGCCGGGCCGATCAGGAAGATGAGGGTCAGCGGGGCCAGGTAGACGAAGGTCGGCATCGTCTGCATGAAGTCGAGGAACGGCGTCAGGATCCGGTTGACCCGGTCGGAGAGCCCCGCCCACACGCCCAGCGGGATGCCGACCAGCAGGGCCAGGAGGACCGCGGACAGGGTGAGCGCGAAGGTGTCCATGCTCTCCTGCCACAGGCCTTGCAGCCCGAGGAAGGTGAAGCCGGCCGCCGCGAGGAGCGCGACCCGCCAGTTCCCGACGGCCCAGGAGACCAGGGCGACGATCCCGACGACCCCGAACCAGCCGATCTGCGGGACGGGACGGCCGTCCGGCGGCTGGGAGATCAACTCCTGGACGAACACGACGAGATGGTTGATCGCCGTGCGGATGTCGTTGAAGAAGTACTGGAAGAGCGGGTTGGAGTCGCGGTTCGCGCCGATCGAGTCGTTGACGTCGTTGAACCAGCGGTGCAGGTCGGTGAGATCGGCCGCCGCGAGCGACAGGGTCTGCTTGCCCTTGAGGACGGCGAACAGCAGCAGCCATGCCGCGAGGATGGCCGCCACCAGCCGGGGCCGGGTGATCCGGCTCGCTGACGGTGCGTCAACTGCCGGTGGCTGGGCGGAGTCTGTGGGTTTCTCCAGGACTGTCGTCATCGTCCGGCCACCACCGCGAGGATCTCCTCGTCCCCGACGATCCCGAGCAACTGCCCGTTCTCGACGACCTTCACGGGCTTCTCGGCGGCGAGCACGGCCCGGGTGGCCTCGCGTACGACGACGTCGGGGCCGAGTTCGGGGCCGTCGAGGGCGTCGTCGTCCTGCGCGGGGCGCATGATCCAGCGCAGGGTGAGGACGTCCCCGCGCGGCACGTCCCGCACGAACTCCTTGACGTAGTCGTCGGCCGGGGCGCCCACGAGTTCGTCGCCGGTGCCGCACTGGACCATCTTGCCGTCGCGCATGATGAGGATGCGGTCGCCCAGTTTGAGGGCCTCGGAGAGGTCGTGGGTGATGAACACCATGGTCTTGCCGACCTCGTGGTGCAGGCGGACGACCTCGCTCTGCATGTCGCGGCGGATCAGGGGGTCGAGCGCGGAGAACGGTTCGTCGAAGAGGAGGACCTCCGGGTCGCCCGCCAACGCCCGGGCGAGGCCGACGCGTTGCTGCATGCCGCCGGACAACTGGTCGGGGTAGGAGTTCTCGTAGCCGGACAGGCCGACCAACTCGACGACCTCCAGGGCGCGTTGCATGCGCTCGGCGCGTCCGGCGCCCCGGATCTCCAGGCCGAAGGCGACGTTGTCGACGACCTTGCGGTGCGGGAGGAGGCCGAAGTGCTGGAAGACCATGGAGAACTTGCGGCGGCGCAGTTCGCGCAGCCGGGCCGGGTCGGCGTCGCGGATGTTCTCGCCCTCGAAGACGATCTCGCCCGCGGTGGGTTCGATCAGCCGGGTGAGACAGCGCACCAGGGTGGACTTGCCGGAGCCGGACAGGCCCATGACGACGAAGACCTCGCCGGGGGCCACGTCGAAGCCGACGTCGCGCACGGCGGCCGTACAGCCGGTGCGGTCCATGAGTTCGCGGCGGCCGAGGCCGCTCAGTTCCTCGGAGCCGGGGACCTGGTCGGCCTTCGGTCCGAACACCTTCCACAGGTCACGCACGGAGATGACCGGCGTACCGTCCGAGTCCTTGGGTGTGCCGCGCCGCTGGGGCACCTCGGTCTGTGTGGGGAGCACAGTCGGACCTCTTTTCAGGTGTCCCGGCCTCAGCCGCTGAACCAGCGCTGAGGCCGGGGTCGGATGTTCTGCCAGATGTGTTTGGGCTCCCGGTATTCGTCCAGGCCGGTCGGTCCCAACTCCCGGCCCACTCCCGAGCGCCCGAAGCCACCCCATTCCGCTTGCGGCACATAGGGGTGGTAGTCGTTGATCCACACGGTGCCGTGGCGCAGCCGCCGGGCGACCCGCTGGGCCTTCCCCGCGTCCTCGGTCCACACGGCGCCCGCGAGGCCGTACTCCGTGTCGTTGGCGATGCGTACGGCGTCGTCCTCGTCCGTGAAGCGCTCCACGGTCAGGACGGGCCCGAAGGACTCCTCGTGCACGACGCGCATGTCCTGGGTGCAGGCGTCCAGGACGGTCGGCGGGTAGTAGAAGCCGCCCGCGAGCGCCGGGTCGGCCGGGCGCTCGCCGCCGCAGCGCAGGACGGCGCCCTCGGCGATGCCCGCCGCGACGTACGCCTCGACCTTGGCGAGATGCTGGGCTGAGATCAGCGGGCCGGTCTCGGCGTCGGTGTCGAACGGGCCGCCCAGGCGGATGAGTCGGGCGCGGCGGACGACCTCGTCGACGAAGCGGTCGTGCAAGGAGTCCTCGACGATGAGGCGGGCTCCTGCCGAGCAGACCTGGCCCGAGTGCAGGAAGACGGCCGTGAGCGCGAAGTCGACGGCCGTCTCGAAGTCGGCGTCCGCGAAGACCACGTTGGGGTTCTTGCCGCCGAGTTCCAGGGCCGTCTTCTTGACGGTCGCGGCGGCGCTCGCCATCACGCGCTTGCCGGTCTCCACGCCGCCGGTGAAGGAGACCAGGTCGACGTCGGGGTGGTCGGCGAGGGGGGCGCCCGCCTCGGCCCCGGCGCCCAGGACGAGGTTCCCGACGCCCCTGGGGAGGCCGGCCTCTTCGAGGGCCCGCATGAGGAGGATCGCGGTGGAGGGGGTGAGTTCGCTGGGCTTCAGGACGAACGTGTTGCCCGCGACGAGGGCCGGGGCGACCTTCCAACTGGCCTGGAGCAGCGGGTAGTTCCACGGGGTGATCAGTCCGCAGACCCCCACCGGGGCGTACTCGACGCGGCTGATCGCGTCGTCGCGGCCGGTGTCGATGACGCGGCCCGCGGAGGTGCCGGCGAGGCCGCCGTAGTAGCGCAGGCAGGAGACGACGTCGGCGATGTCGTACTCGCTCTCCACGAGGCGCTTGCCCGTGTCGAGGGACTCCGCGCGGGCGAATTCCTTCGCGTCCCGCTCGATCAGGTCCGCCGTGCGCAGCAGGACCGCGCCCCGGTCGCGTTCGGGGGTGTGGGGCCAGGGGCCGGTGTCGAAGGCCCGGCGGGCCGCCGCTATCGCCGCTTCCGTGTCCTCGCGGGCCGCCTCCGCGACCGTCGCCACGAGGGTTCTGTCGGCGGGACATCGGATCTCGCGGCGCCCTCCGGCGGCCGAATCCCGCCACTCGCCGTCCACGTACAGGTCTGCCACGCGCCGTGCCCTTCCGGAAGGAAATGCCCCGTATCGAGATTCGTTGCGCATAGTGCATCTGATTGCTTGTGGTGGAACACAGTGACGAACCCGTAGAGCGTCGTCAAGGGGTTCGCCGGTGACGATTTCGCCAACCGGGCAGTTGACCCGGCGGCCTTGACCTCCCCCCACCCTCACCCGACCATGTTGCGTATCGCTCACCGCGTTGTGTCATGCGCATCAACGGAGGCCCGTATGTCTTCTCGTACACGATCCGGCCGTGAGTTCGTCCTCACCCTCTCCTGCCCCGACAGCGCCGGGCTGGTGCACGCCGTGAGCGGGTTCCTCGTCCGCAACTCCGGGAACATCCTGGAGAGTCAGCAGTTCGACGACCGGATGACCGGGCGGTTCTTCATGCGGGTCCACTTCGACGTGGCCGACCCCGCGTGCGAACTGGAGCCGCTGCGGCTGCGGTTCGGGCCCGTCGCCCAGGCGTACAACATCACCTGGACGCTGCGGGACGCCTCGACGCCGACCCGGACCCTCATCATGGTGTCCAAGTTCGGGCACTGCCTCAACGACCTGCTGTTCCGGGGGCGTTCGGGCGCGCTCAACATCGAGATCCCGGCGATCGTCTCCAATCACCGGGACTTCGAGGGACTCGCCGAGAGCTACGGGGTGCCCTTCCACCACATCCCGGTCACCAAGGAGACCAAGCCCGAGGCCGAGGCGCGGCTGCTGGAGCTGGTGCGTGATCTCGACGTCGATCTCGTGGTACTCGCGCGTTACATGCAGGTCCTCTCCGACGACCTGTGCAAGCAGCTCGAAGGCCGCGCCATCAACATCCACCACTCCTTCCTGCCGAGCTTCAAGGGCGCCCGCCCCTACGACCAGGCGCATCTGCGGGGGGTGAAGCTGGTGGGGGCCACCGCCCACTACGTGACGTCCGACCTCGACGAGGGGCAGATCATCGAGCAGGACGTGACCCGGGTGGACCACTCCCTGGCCCCGAGGGACCTCGTGACGGTGGGCCGGGACGTGGAGGCGCAGGTGCTGGCCCACGCGGTGAAGTGGCACAGCGAGAGCCGGGTGATGGTGGACGGCAACCGCACGGTGGTGTTCCGCTGAACCGTCGCCCCCTACCGCCGAGTTGACGCCCCTCGTACTATGGAGGGGAAACGCATCGGCGCCCGCCTGATCTGACGCGCGGGCCGGACGGGGGAAGAAGGGTGCGTGCCCGGTGTCGGTCGGGCTCCTCTCCAGCATCGCCGCCGTGTTCTACGGCTGCACTGTCTCGCTCATCGCTCTCACCGCCACGTTCTCCCGCAGCCATGCTCTGCGGCGTGAAGCGCGCAGCACGCTGGCCGTGCTGATGCCGGGGAGGCGGGACGACAGCTGAGCGGTGGGGGGAGCCGGGGTCCGGCTCCCCCCCATCTCTATCCCGCTTGTTTCTGCGCGTCCCGGTGGCGGTAGTACGCCTCCTCCGACGCCGGGAGCGGGGTCTTGCCCAGGATCAGGTCCGCGGCTTTCTCGGCGATCATCATGACCGGGGCGTAGATGTTGCCGTTGGTGACGTAGGGCATCACCGAGGCGTCGACCACGCGCAGGCCCTCGACGCCGTGGACCCGCATCGACGCGGGGTCGACCACCGCCATGTCGTCCGTGCCCATCTTGCAGGTACAGGACGGGTGGAGGGCCGTCTCGCCCTCCTTGGCCACCCACGCGAGGATCTCCTCGTCGGAGGCCACGGACGGGCCCGGGGAGATCTCGCCGTCGTTGTAGGGTGCCAGGGCCGGCTGGCTCAGGAGCTCGCGGGCCACCCGGATCGCCTCCACCCACTCGCGGCGGTCCTGCTCCGTGGAGAGGTAGTTGAAGCGCAGGGCCGGGTGGACCCGGGGGTCCTTGCTCCTGATCTTCACCGAGCCGATCGCGTCGGAGTACATGGGGCCGACATGGACCTGGTAGCCGTGGCCGCCGGCCGGCGAGGAGCCGTCGTAGCGGACCGCGATCGGCAGGAAGTGGAACATCAGGTTGGGGTAGTCGACGTCGTCGTTGCTGCGGGCGAAGCCCCCCGCCTCGAAGTGGTTCGTGGCGGCGGGCCCCTTGCGGAAGAGCCACTGGAGGCCGATGAAGGGGGCGCGCCACTTCGCCATGTACGGCTGCATGGAGACGGGTTGTTTGCAGGCGTACTGGACGTAGACCTCCAGGTGGTCCTGGAGGTTCTCGCCGACGCCGGGCAGGTCGTGGACGACGTCGATGCCGAGGGCGTTCAGTTCCTCGGCGTTGCCTATGCCCGAGACCTGGAGGAGCTGGGGGGAGTTGATGGCGCCGCCGCACAGGATGACCTCGCCGGCGCGGACCTGCTGGGCGGCGCCGGGGCCGCGTTCGTACTCGACGCCGACCGCGCGTTTGCCCTCGAAAAGAACCCGGGTGACGAACGCCCGGGTCTTCACGGTGAGGTTGGGCCGTTTGCGGACGGGCTTGAGGTACGCCTTGGACGCGGAGAGCCGCCGTCCGCGGTGGACGTTGCGGTCGAAGGCGGCGAAGCCTTCCTGCCGGTAACCGTTGACGTCGGGCGTGGGCGCGTACCCGGCCTGCTCGGTCGCCTTGAGGAACGCGCCGAACAACGGGTTGGTGGCGGGCCCGCGTTCGAGGACGAGGGGCCCGTCGTGGCCCCGGAAGGGGTCGTCGGGGTCGGCGGCGAGGCAGTTCTCCATGCGCCGGAAGTAGGGCAGGCAGTGCGCGTAGTCCCAGCTCTCCATGCCCGGGTCGGCGGCCCAGCGCTCGTAGTCCATGGGGTTGCCGCGCTGGAAGATCATGCCGTTGATGCTGGAGGAGCCGCCGAGGACCTTGCCGCGCGCGTGGTAGACGCGCCGCCCGCCCATGTGGGGCTCGGGCTCGGACTCGTACTTCCAGTCGTAGAAGCGGCTGCCGATGGGGTAGGTGAGTGCGGCGGGCATGTGGATGAAGACGTCCCAGGGGTGGTCGCTGCGGCCCGCCTCCAGGACCAGGACCCGGTTCGCCGGGTTCGCGGAGAGGCGGTTCGCCAGTGCGCTGCCTGCCGAGCCGCCGCCGACGATGACGAAGTCGTAGTGGGGTGTTGCCATGGTGCCTCGTCTCCCTCGCGCCATTGGTACGCCGGGAATGCTAGTGCTGAGCGCGCTATGCGCACCAGGTTGCGGTAAGCGCAACTTGGAACGAGTTTGCTACGGCCGTGTTGCTTGCAGCCGTGTTGTTTACCGCGCGTATAGTTTCACTGTGAGCAACTACACCCCAGATACCGAGACGTCCACTTCCCAGGCCGGCGGGGTCCAGTCGGTCGATCGCGCGATCAGCGTCATGGAGATCCTCGCCCAGCGCGGCGAAGCGGGGGTCAGCGAGGTCGCGGCGGAGATCGACGTTCACAAATCCACCGCGTTCCGCCTGCTCGGCGCGCTGGAGGCGCGCGGGCTCGTCGAACAGGCCGGTGAGCGCGGCAAGTACCGCCTCGGCTTCGGCATCGTCCGGCTCGCGGGGGCGGTGACCGGGCGCATAGACATCACCCAGCAGGCCCGGCCGATCTGCGAGCGGCTCGCCGAGGAAATCGGCGAGACCGTCAACATCGCGGTGCTCCAGGAGCACTACGCGATCAACCTGTACCAGGTACGGGGCCCCGGAGCCGTCGCCGTGCACAACTGGGTCGGCCAGCTCACGCCGCTGCACGCGACGTCCAGCGGCAAGGTGCTGCTCGCGGCGCTCCCGGCGACCGAGCGGGCCGCGCTGCTGGCCGAGACCGGGCTGAAGAAGCTCACGCCGCGCACGATCACGGCGAAGACGAAGCTGGAGAAGAACCTCGCCGAGTCCCTGGAGCGCGGCTACGCCTACACGCTGGAGGAGCTGGAGGTCGGGCTGCACGCGATGGCGGCGCCGGTCCGGGGCCGGGACGGCGAGGTGATCGCGGCGCTGAGCGCCTCGGGACCGGCGTACCGCTTCACGGAGGACCGGCTGCACGAGTTCGCGCCGGTGCTGCTGAAGGGGGCGGAGGAGATCAGCCGCCGGATGGGGCACCTGGGCTGAGCCGACCCGGCCGGGAGCAGGCCGAGTTCACCCGACCGCCCCGGTTCACCTCTGCTGCGCCGGCTCCCCCAGCCGCTCCAGCACCCAGTCGTGGAACGCCCCGATGTGGTGCTCGCTCGGCACCAGCACGCCCCCCTTCGCGTACATCCGCGAGTGCATACCGGGCTGGGTCCGTTCGCAGGCGTCGAAGTCCTGCTGGTTGACGCGGTGGAACAGCTCCACGGACCGGCTGACGTCCTTGCCGGACTCCACGACGTGGGGCAGGTACAGCCAGTCGCACTCGACGACCGTGCGGTCGGCGGCCATCGGGTACATCCGGTGGAAGATCACGTGGTCGGGCACCAGGTTGATGAACACCTGCGGTTTGACGGTGATCGCGTAGTACCGCCGGTCCTGCTCGTCGGCGACCCCCGGGATGCGGTCGAGCCCCTCGGAGCCGTCGACGGTGAACCCCTGGACGTCGTCACCGAACTCGGCGCCGTGCCCCACGTAGTACTGGGCGGCGTACCCGTCGGCGAACTCCGGGAGCACCTCGGTCAGTTCGGGGTGGATCGTCGCGCAGTGGTAGCACTCCATGAAGTTCTCGATGATGAGCTTCCAGTTGGCCTGCACGTCGTACACGATCCGCTTGCCGAGCGACAGGTTGGCCATGTCGTAGTGGTCGATGGACTCGGTGTCCCCGAGCCGCTCGACGACCGCGCCCATCACGTCCTCCTCGAAGGACGGCGGGTTCTCTGCCAGGCACACCCACACGTAGCCGAGCCACTCGCGCACGTGCACGCTCACGAGGCCGTACTCGGTCCGCCCGACGTCGGGCATCTTCGTCAGGTTGGGCGCGGCGACGAGCTTGCCGGTGAGGTCGTACGTCCAGGCGTGGTACGGGCACTGGAAGGCGCGCTTGACCTCGCCTGACTCCTCCGTGCACAGCTTCGCGCCGCGGTGCCGGCAGACGTTGAAGTAGGCGCGGATCGAGTTGTCGCGGGCGCGGGTGACGAGGAGGGACTCGCGGCCCACGTCGACGGTGCGGAACGCGCCCGGTTTGGGCAGGTCGGCTGCGCGCACGACGCAGAACCACATGGTCTCGAAGATGCGCTCCTGCTCCTGGGCGAAGATCCCGGGATCGGTGTAGGAGGAGCCGGGGAGGGTGGCGATGAGGCTGTCCGGCAGGCCGGTCGAGGTCACGGGGCACTCCTCGGGTTGCGTCGGGGAAAGTCGTTCAGGCGGCGGCGAGTTGCTTGCGCCAGCGGGTGAACAGGCGGGGCTGGTTCATCCCGAGGACGGCGACGGGTGTCTCCCCGCGCCGGTAGACGGCGAGGACGTCGCGCACGTCGGCGCTGCCCGCCTCGACGGTGACACGGTCGGCACCGGCCGCGTGTCCGGCGAACTGGATGCGTACGCCGTACTGGTCGGACCAGAAGTACGGGGGCCGCGGGGTCGCCGGCGGCTCGGCGCCGTCCCCCGCGAGCAGCGCCCTGACGGCGGCGGCCGGGCGTTCCAGCGCGCCCGTCCAGTGCTCCACGCGCCGGTGCCCGCCGCTGCGCGGGTCGTACCAGTTCGCGCAGTCGCCGACCGCGACCACGCCGGGTACGCCGGTCCGGCCGTCCGCGCCGCACTTGACGCCGTTGTCGAGCGGGACGCCCGAGCCGTCGAGCCACTCCACGCAGGGCCGGGCGCCCACGCCGACGACGACGATGTCGGCGGGGAGGCTGCGCCCGTCCTCCAGCAGCACGGCGTCCACGCGCCGTTCGCCGCCGAGCCCCTTGACGCCGACCCCGCACAGGAGCCGTACGCCGTGGTCGGTGTGCAGGCCGGAGACGACCGCGCCCATGTCCGCGCCGAGGGGGCCGGCGAGCGGGGTGGGGGCGGCCTCGACGACGGTCGCCTCCAGGCCCAGGGCCTGTGCGGTGGAGGCGACCTCGGCGCCGATGAAGCCGCCGCCGATCACCACGAGCCGTCCGCCGGCGGCGAGTTCGGCCTTGAGGGCGCGCGCGTCGTCCAGGGTGCGCAGGGTGTGCACCCCGGCGAGGTTCTCGGAGCCGGGGAGGGCGCGGGCGGCGGCGCCGGTGGCGATGACGACGCCGTCCGCGTTGATCTGCCGGCCGTCCGCGAGCCTCACCTCGCGTGCACCTACGTCGAGTCCGGTGGCGCGCGTCCCGAGCAGCCACTCGGCGTCGAGGTCCTCGTCGTCCGTCTCCAGGGCGAGTTCGGCCTCGCCGTACGTGCCGGCGAGGAACTCCTTGGAGAGCGGGGGCCGGTCGTAGGGGCGGTGGATCTCGTCGCCCACGACGATCAGCCGGCCGTCGTACCCCTGGGCCCGCAGCGCGCGGGCCGCCGAGAGGCCGGCCAGCGACGCGCCGACCACGGCGACCGTCCTCACGCGGTCCCCTGGGCGAGCCGGGACGCCATGCAGGGCGGCAGGTTGGGGGCCTCGGTGGAGACCTTCACATGGATCATGCCGTCCTCGACGACCACCTCGTGGGTGCGGACCGGGAGTTTGGCGGGCGGGGAGTCCACCGCGCCGGTCCTCAGGTCGAACTTCGAGGCATGCAGGGGGCATTCCACCTCGCAGCCCTCCAGCCAGCCGTCCGCGAGCGAGGCGTCCTGGTGGGTGCAGGTGTCGTCGATGGCGAAGACCTCGCCGTCGTCGGTGTGGAACACCGAGACGGGCGGGTCGATGTCGAGCCGGTATGCCTCACCTCGCGGCAGGTCCGCGAGACGGCACGCGGGAATCATCATGACACCTCGGTGCGTATAGCGAAACGGATTGCGGTAAGCGCAACGCCAGTGTGGAGCCGCCCCGAACCGTTGTCAAGGAGTCCAAAGGCGGGGTTTCCAGGACAGCCGGACGCGCCCGTCCCACCCGCGTGAGCAGGCGGAACAGGCGCGTCCAGCAAGGGATTTGACAGGTCGTCAGAACATGACGACCGACCTGAGGACATCCCCCTGACGCATCCGGTCGAACGCCTTCTCCACCTCGTCGAGCTGGATCGTCTCGGTGACGAACGCGTCGAGCGGCAGCCGCCCCTGGAGATAGAGGTCGATCAGCATCGGGAAGTCCCGGGACGGCAGGCAGTCCCCGTACCACGACGACTTGAGCGAGCCGCCGCGCCCGAAGACGTCCAGCAGCGGGAGTTCGAGCTTCATCTCGGGCGTGGGCACGCCGACGAGGACGACCGTCCCGGCCAGGTCCCGTCCGTAGAAGGCTTGTTTGTACGTCTCCGGCCTGCCGACCGCCTCGATCACGACGTCCGCGCCGAAGCCGCCGGTCAGCTCCTGGATCGCCTCGACGGCGTCCGTGCCGCGGGAGTTGACGGTGTGGGTGGCACCCAGTTTCGCCGCCGTCTCCAGCTTGGCGTCGTCGATGTCGACGGCGATGACCTTCGCGGCGCCCGCCAGCGCGGCCCCGACGACGGCCGCCGCGCCGACGCCGCCGCAGCCGATCACGGCGACCGTGTCACCGCGTCCGACGTTCCCCGTGTTGATGGCGGCGCCGATCCCCGCCATCACGCCGCAGCCCAGGAGCCCGGCGGCGGCCGGGGAAGCGGCCCGGTCGACCTTCGTGCACTGGCCTGCCGCAACGAGGGTCTTCTCCGCGAACGCGCCGATCCCGAGCGCCGGGGCGAGTTCGGTGCCGTCCAGCAGGGTCATCTTCTGCTTGGCGTTGTGCGTGTTGAAGCAGTACTGCGGGCGCCCGCGCAGACAGGCCCGGCAATTCCCGCACACGGCACGCCAGTTGAGGATCACGAAATCGCCGGGCGCGACGTCGGTCACCCCCTCCCCTACCGCCTCGACGACACCGGCCGCCTCGTGCCCGAGGAGGAACGGGAAGTCGTCGTTGATGCCGCCCTCCCGGTAGTGCAGGTCGGTGTGGCACACCCCGCACGCCTCGACCTTCACCAGCGCCTCCCCCGGACCCGGGTCCGGCACGACGATCGTCTCCAGGGAGACGGGGGCGCCCTTTCCTCGCGCGACGACAGCACGGACCTGGTGAGCCATGACCACTCCCGAGTTCGATGTTGCTCATTGCGGTACGCATCTCATGTAACGCAACACAGCATCGGGGAGCGGGCGGGCGCGGTCAAGAAGCGGGACTAGACGCGTAGCCGACGGGGAAGAGAGCGACCGCGCGGCCGGAGGCAGGGCGGGCGTCACCTCGGGTGAACCGGCGTCCACCGGGCTTCCTGATCAGTAGAGTTCGGCCATGCCCGCGCGAGACGAACTCCTCATCGACCTGATCAACCGCACCGAGATGGAGGGCGCCGGCCCGCGCCTCACCGTGGTCGCCCACGGCGTCGTCCTCACCGGCCGCCTCACCACCCACCGCACCTGGGCCACCTCCGTCGCCGGCCTCCTCGACGACGACAGCGCACCGGACGAACACTTCGGCGAGGCCTTCCGCCGCGAGGCCGCCGAACCCCTCGCGTACCCCCCGGTCTTCCTGCACCTGCACGGCTGCCAGCTGATCTCCGGGTCGAGCAGCCTGCCGGCGGCGCTGGGCGAATACTTCCGGGTGCCGTTGGAGTCGGTGACGGCGTGGAGTGTGCGGTGAGGCGGTGAGGCGATGACCGTACGCGGTGTCAGGTGACTCGATGACGGCACGGGAGGTCACGCTCCCCCTGCCACGCCTCCGCCCCGAACGCCTCTTTCACCTCCGAGGCGATGGTCTTCGCGTCGACCCGGTCCCGCAGGGCGTAGACCGTCGTCGCCGGCCGTACCAGCCCGCGCACGGGCGTAGGGAAACGTCACCCGTTTCAGCGATTGTGCTCGGTCTCTGGTGATCGGGATCCTGGTGATGGACGAGCCGCAGGAAGCGTGCAGGGGGCGTGGGCGGGAGAACCCGGGGGTGAGCAGCAGTGGACGCACGCAGGATCGAACAGGTCGTGTCCAGGTACAACACCGTCTTCGAGGTATCGAATCTGAAGATGGGCTTCGGCCTCGATGACAACGTTTACCTCGTGGTCGGCGGCACCCCCGACGGCCGTCTGCTGCGGCTGAAGCCGGACGGCACGAAGCAGACGTTCTTCCGGGCGGGAGCCGCCGCGCTGGCCGTCACGGCGAACGCGTCCGGGACGATCGCGATCGCGGAGGCCCATTTCGCGCACCGGATCGTGTTCTACGACGACCAGTTCAGGCAGCTCGGCCACTACGACGACTTCGCCGCCGACAACACGCTCGGCTACAACGCACCCTCCGGCATCGAGGCAGTGCCGTCCGGCTTCTTCTACGCCCTCGACCAGCATCGCCTGCGCGTGGTCAGGCTGACCCCCACCGGCACCCTGGACCGGGAGGTCACGCTCACCGGGCTCCCGGCCGAGGTCAGGTCCACCGGCAGCGCGGTCGGCCTGCGGGTGATCGAGAGCTCCGCGGACTCCGGGCGTGTCTACACGGCCTGGCCGCATGTCACGAACGGCACGCTGGGGTTCGTCTGTGCCAGCGACCTCCGGACAGGTCGGCTCCTCTGGTCCAAACCGGTCAAGGTCTCGGGCGACCTCAACAACAGCTTCGACGTCACCGGGAACGGCGGTCTGTGCGTCGTCAAGAGCACACAGGAACTGGTGATCTACGACGCGGACGGAGGGGAGACACCCGCCCCCCTCGACCTTCCCGCCGACGATCACACGGTGGGGCACCTGCGGCTCCGTGACGACAAGGACGGCGACCAGCACCGCCTCCGGTACTACGTGAAACGGGACGACGAGCGGTACCTGTTCGAGGTGTACGACGGGAAGACCGGGGCGGCCGAAACCCCGGTGCTCGGCGACGTCGAACTGCTCACCGTGCAGTACGACGCGGACGTGTGGACCGCGGGAAAGCCGATGCCCCTGACCATCACGCACAGCCCGGGCAGCTGGCCGAACCGGCCGCGCTTCCGGGTCTGGCTGCGCCCGCTCGGCGTCCCGGAGTTCACCGAACTCCCGCTGACCGGCGGCGCGGTGACCCCGCCCGCCGACGCCCGGGGCCTGTACCAGGTGCGGGTGTCGCCGGATGTGGCGGGACGGCTGTCGGAGTATGTGGTGGACGGCATGGTCGAGATCCGCCCGGCCGCGCCCACGCCGGGCACGACCGTGCAGGGCTCGCTGTCCCTGATGAGCTGCCGGATCGTCAAGGACCGCGACGGCAAGGAGAGGCCGGTCAACCTCAACCGCCTCCACTACGGCCGCGGCGAGGCCGTCACCCTCCGCGTCGAGGCCCGTATGGGCGCGGGGGTACCGCAGCCGGCCGCCGTAACCGTCGTACTGAAACGGGACGGTGAGCGGCTCCACGAGTGGAACGTCGGCCTGGACCCTGCCAAGCACTTCGGACAGCTGGTCATCGGCGCGGACATCACCGGCACGCTGGAACCCGGCCGGCATGTCCTCGACGCCGACCCACCGGCCGGTCTCCTCCTCACCATCGCCCCGCAGTACCTGGAGATCGGGCCGGGTTTCACCGACCGGCCGGACTACCATCTCACCCTCTACACCGACATCTACGGCCCCAACGGGGCCAGTTTCCCCGCCGACCCCCGTGAACTCCTCATCAACCCCCCCACCAACTTCCCGCCGGCCTTCAGGGACCTCCCGGACGTGGTCCAGGCCCATCTGCACCGGACGCGGACGCTCGGCCTCAACCTCGCCGTCGACCGGCTAGGGGTGCACTGGGGCACCGTCACCTTCGCCACCGAGTACGACGCCGATGCGGAGATCGCCGCCCGGCTGAAGGCAAGCCCGGTCGCCGTCCACTACCGCAAGGCCCTCTTCGAGGACGTGGGCCGCCGGACCATCGCCGGATACGGTGCGTACGGCATCGAGGAACAGGGCGTCCTCCATTCCAACGACACCTTCCTGCCGCTGGAATGGCCGGGCAACCACGAGATCCGCACGCTGGAGGAGCTGAAGACCGACCTCGCGACGGGGACCCGCACCCTCGACGCCTACGCGGCGTTCCGCGGCTGGACCTGGGGCGCCAACTGGTGGATCGGCCCGGTGGGCGCGGTCGCCGCGAACGCCGACGAAAAGGCCGAGTACACCACCGCCAGCGAGGCCATCGCCGCCGGCACCAGCACAACCTGGCTGCCCGTCCTCGACACCGTGACCGAGCGCTCGATCACCTTGAAGCCGACGGAGGCCGCCGAGCTCCGCACAGCGCTGAACGAGGCGTCCCCCGGCCGGCTCACCGCCGCGACCGCGCCGTACCGGCAGCCGCAGACCGTACCCCCGCTGCTGTTCGCCGAGGTCGACGAGGTCGATCTGCACTACCAGGCCGAGCAGATCCAACTTCCGTTGTCCTCCGCCCACATGGTCGACTTCTACCGGCGGCCGGGCAAACCCGTCTGGGGCCACCCGGAGCTGACCAACGACGACGGCACCGGCGGAATGTTCCTGCCGACGCTCTTCCAGCAGGTGATGCGCGGCCCGAACGGCACCGGCATGGTCACTGACGAGAACGCCCGTCAGATGAAAGGGGTCGTCGCCGCTCCGGAACGCGGCGGCGGCAGCGGCACCCAACCCGGCGAACCGCGCTCCGGCGGGGCGGGCAAGACCTCGGTGCAGCGCGCCGCGTTCGACATGATCGCCCGCCTCGGACCGGCCGTCGCGGGCGCCGACAGCGCCAACCGGGTCGCGATCGTCGTCTCCACCCGCATGCTGCGCCTGGAGACCTTCGAGGGCGGCTGGTTCAGCAGCCTCTACTTCATGCGCCTGTACAGCGCCTGGGCCGCCTGCCTGCACGCGCACCGGCCCGCGTCCTTCGTCTTCACCGAGGACGTCGACGCCGAGGTACTGCGCGGCTACCAGGCCGTCCTGCTCGTGGGCCAGCAGGCCGAGCTGGATCCGCCCCTGGCGGCGGCCCTGAACAAGGCATGCGAGACCGTCCCGGTGTACGCCGACGACACCTGCCACCCGTCCATCCGCGACGCCTACGGCCGGCTGGGTCTCGCCTTCGACCGGATCAACCGCAAGGACGAACCCGCCTGTCAGAACGACGACACCGCCTACTACCGGATGCGCCGTGCCTTCCTGGACCAGGGCGCCGCCCTCGCCCAGACCCTGAGCGCCGTCACCCCGGTCGCCGAGTGCGACAACCCCGAGGTGCTGCTCAGCGAATGGACGGCCGGGGACATCACCTACATCTGGGCCGTCAACACCACCCGGCCCGACTGGGAACCGGAGATCGCCTGGCGGGTCGGGCTGCTGTGCGCCCAGCACCTGCCCGTGCAGACGCGGCTGACGGTACGGCTGCCCGCACTGCACCAGGTCATCGACCTGCTCACCGGCAAACCCGTCTCCCTGCTCGGCGGCACCTTCACCGCCGACCTGCGCACCGTACCGGCCCGGCTCTACGCGATCGTCCCACTGCTGCACGACCCGCTCCCCACCGCCTCCGAGGACGGATTCGGCCCGCACGTACGGGACATCGCCGTCTCCGCCGACGGCGACACCGCCGCCCTCAACACCTTCGACTGGGACCACAACCTCTACGGCCTCGACCTCGCCACCGGCCGCACCCGCTGGCGCCGCCGCCTGGGCCACCACTTCGCCTACTCCCCCACCACCCGCCCCGACGGCTTCGTCGTCCAGGGCTTCGACATCAACGCCGCCGAGGGCTACCACCTCTACCAGCTGGACCCCGCCGGACAGCCCCAGCGCCGCTTCGCCCTGTACGGCCTGCCCAAGAAGGCCACCGACTGGTCCAAGAGCGACTGGGGTTACGACTACGGCCTGAACAACTTCGCGTCGGCACCCGGCGGTTCCTGGATCGCCACCTCCGGCGACCTGGGCCTCGCGGTGTGGCGGCGCGAGGTGGACGAGCAGGGGCAGGAGCAGTGGAACGAGAGCTGGGCGGACTCCTGGTGGTCCGAGAACCGCCGCACCCCCCTCCGCCTCCTCGCCCTCGACGACGACACCCTGATCACCTTCGCCGACAACACCGTCAGCGGCCGATCGGCAGCGAACGGCGCCCTGCTGTGGTCCTTCTCCATCGTCAGGGGCGCCGGCTTCGGCGGGACGTTCGGCGTGGCAGCGGTCAGCGGCGACCGTCGTACGGCGGCGATCACGGCGCAGGCCGACGGCGGCCGGGTATACGTGATCCGCGACGGCGCCCTGGTCAACACCATCCCCACCGCGGCGAGCGAGCTGTCCCTCTCCGCCGACGGCACCTTCCTCGCCGTCACCACGGGCAACCAACTGCGGGCCTACGACACCGCGACCGGACTCCTGTGGACCTACACCGGGGACGACTTCCTGCGCCGCCCGCGCGTCTCGCCCGACGGCAGCCGGGTCGCCGTCGGCAGCGAACTCGGCACCCTCGCCGTACTGGAGCGCGATGGCACCCTGCTGACCGCCACCGACCTGCGGGCGCTCCCGGTACCGGCCTGGCTGCCCGACGGCGATCTGCTCGTCGCCACCTGGACGGGCACGGTGCTCCGCTACGACGCCGACCTCGAAGAACGCTGGCGGACCCGGCTGGTCCCCGAGGAGCGGGACATCCGCCGCAAGCTGACGGCCCCGGACCCGGTGCCGGTGGTGCGCAGGACGGACTGGGGCAACGCGAGGTCCGAGCCGCTCGAACTGACCCCCAACCTCGTCGTGGACACCCACGCCTACCTCTTCATGCAGAAGATCAGCCCACTCGGCACTTACGACATGGGCCCGGTCCAGGACCCGCACGCGCCGAGTGTCTTCGCGCCCCTGACCGACGGCAGTGCCGCCCCGCCCGCCCAGCCCTGGCTGCAACGGCCGCTCCTCGCAGGTCTGGCATCGGTCGGCGCGGACCCCCACTTCGAGCTCACCGTGGACACCTTCCGCTACCAGCTGAAGCTGACCGGCGTCACGTTCGCCGAGGACCCCGCACACCCCGAGTCCTGGCTGCGGGACGTCCTGATCCAGTGGTGGGACGCCCGCGACGCCACCTGGCGGGACGGCCCGATGCTGCTGTCCGACCAGGCCCTGCACAGCCACGACCTGGAGCTGTACTCAGGGCGCTTCCGCCTCGTCTCGACCGGCGGCGGTGTCTGGCCGCAGGGCAATCTGAGGCTCGGCGAACTGGTCTTCCACGGCGAGGTGCTCGGCGCGTCACACCGGGACGTGGTCGAGGACAATGCCGTCGCCGTCCTCTTCGACGACCGCGTGGACGACGTACAGGACCTGCTGGCCCAGCCCAGGAGCGTCGTCGACATCCAGGAGGGCGGCGCCTACTCCGGCACCCGGTGTCTGCGGGTGCCGGTGGCGATGCCGCGGGGGCAGTACCCGATCCGCCACGGCTTCTTCTTCCTGGACACCATGCACGACTGGAACTTCGAGATCGTGGAGCACCCGGCCACCCCGGGCCAGTACCGCTATCTCCAGTTCGCCTGGAAGGCGCTCAGTGACCACACCACCGGGATCGGCCTGCGCCTCGGCTCCGGCGGCAGCGCGGACGCGGACGGGGGCGGCCACCAGGAGAACCTGCACTACGTGGCCGTCAACGCCGGAGTCTCGCACTTCCCGACCGCTCCACAGGTGACCGAGATCATGATCCCGGAGGAGGAGTTTCCGCACGGCGACTGGAAGCTGGTGCGCATCGATCTGTGGGCGCAGGCCGCCGGCAAGCTGAAGAGGATCACCCAGATCGGTCTGCGCACCGACGGCGGCGGGGCCCTCTTCGACCAGATCCTGCTCGGCCGTACCGAGGCCGACCTGGATGAGTGGCCGGCGTAGGCCGGTTCGGTCCGCCGGGCGTGTGTCGAGAGGGATCTTGGCCGTGAGGTGATCTTGATTCGGGGCACGTAGAGATCTGACGGCCGAACAACGGACCGCGCTGGAGCCGCTGTTACCGAGGGGCAAGAAGCCCGGCCGGCCGCCGATATGGACCCGGCGACAGCTGATCGACGGCATACGGTTCCGGGTCCGCACCGGCGTCCCCTGGCGGGACGTACCCGCCGAGCACGGGCCGTGGGGTCGGGTGTACGACCTGTTCCGCCGCTGGCAGCGGGACGGCACCTGGCAGCAGATCTTCACCGCCCTCCAGGCGCGGGCGGATGCGAAGGATCTGATCACGATCGTGCGGGCCCACCAGCACGCCGCCAGGGCGCGCAAAGGGGGACCTTCAGAAGGAGCCGCCCGGGGGTGGGCAGGTCGCGTACCCGCCCGAGGCGGGTGCGCGCGGACAAGGCGTGCGCCTCCCGCAAGAACCACTCCTACCTGCGTCGACGTGGCGTCCGCTGCACCATCCCGGACAAGACTGACCAGGCCCGCAACCGCAAGAAGCGCGGCTCGCGCGGCGGCCGTCCGCCGAAGTTCGACCGCGAGGACTACATGGCGAGGCATGCCGTCGAGTGCGGCAGCAATCGGCTAAGGGACACCGGGCGGTGGCCACGCGGTACGACGAGTTGGCGGTCCGCTACGAGGCGACTGTCCTCGTCGCGGCCATCAATGAGTGGCTATGACCAGCCCATTCGATAGTTGGCGTGACTCGTCGGCGAGCTGGTTGTTGCGGTCGATCTCCTGCATGTGTGTCTCGGCCCAGACCCGCAGGGCGGAGAGTGGTATTTCCAGGGAAAGGCCGAGTTCGGTGAGCCGGTAGTGGACGGCGGGCGGCACGGTGGGTTCCACGCGGCGCGCGACCAGGCCGTCGCGGACCAGGCTCTGCAAGGTGGCGGACAGCATCTTCTGTGAGATGCCCGGGATACGGCGCCGCAGCTCCGCGAAGCGGACCTCGCCCGGAGCCTCCTCAGCCAGCACCTTGACCGTCATCGACGTCCACTTGGTGCCGATGCGGTCGAGCAACTGGCGAGTCGGGCAGCGCGGATCCAGCAGATCGCCGCGCTCACCGGGCCGCTGGTCACGTCCGCCGGGACTCGACGTGGTCACCCAGAGCTCACCACCTGAAGAGAAAGTGCCGTCTTGGGCGGACCAGGCTAGTTCCCTAGCGTGACCCTGTCACCATTCCTCACCGCACACTGGAGTCCCTCCATGCCCGAGCTGCGACGCGTCCCCGTCAACGGTGTCGAACTGAACGTCGCCCTCACCGGATCGGGCCCGTCCGTCCTGCTGCTGCATGGCTTCCCGCACACCTGGGAGCTGTGGACGGACGTCATGGCCGATCTGTCCGGCCGCTACCGCGTCATCGCGCCGGACCTGCGTGGGTTCGGAGCGAGCAGCCGGGCCGCCTCCGGATACGACGCGGGCACCCTGGCCGAGGACGCCGCGGCGCTTCTCACCACGCTTGGCGTGTCCTCGGCCGCGGTGGTGGGCATCGACGCGGGTACCGCGCCCGCCTTCCTCCTCGCTCTGCGCCGCCCCGGTCTCGTCCGGCGCCTGGTCGTCATGGAGTCCCTGCTGGGCCGCCTGCCCGGCGCCGAGGACTTCCTTGCCGACGGGCCGCCGTGGTGGTTCGGCTTCCATTCCGCCGCACCCGGCCTCGCCGAGACCGTACTGGAGGGCCACGAGGCCGCCTACGTCGACTGGTTTCTGCGCGCCGGCACGCTCGGCGACGGGGTGCGCCCCGGCGTCCGGGACGCCTTCGTGCGCGCATACACCGGCCGCCAGGCGTTGAGCTGCGCGTTCTCGTACTACCGGGCCCTACCCGAGAGCGCCGTACAGATCGAGCAGGCGGTCACCACTACCCGCCTGACGGTGCCGACGATGGCGCTGGGCGCCCAGCCTGTCGGTGCTGCGCTGGAACGCCAGCTCCGACCGGTCACCGACGATCTCACCGGACACGTCATCGAAGACTGCGGCCACATCATCCCCCTGCACCGGCCGCACGCCCTGCTCACACTGCTGCGTCCGTTCCTGGCCGGTGAGGACGCGAGAGTGGCGTGACCGGATCAATTGCCTCAAGAGAAACCGCGCAGTGACCACGCAGGATGACAAGTTGGCGGTCTGCTGAGAGGCGACCATCAACGAGTGGCTATGACCAGCACATTCGCTACACGCCCTGGGCGAGGTCGTCGGTGGGATGCTGCGGGGGCTTGGGGCGGTGTCGCGGACCGACTGACGGCAGGACAGCCGACTCAGCCGTCCTGATCTTCGGTGGGGCTGCCCATGGTCTCCCTGAGACGGTGCCGTGCCGCGTCCAGGCTCTCCGCATAGTCAGCGGCGAAGATCCCGGGAAGTGCCCTGTCCAGCGTTCCCGCGATCTTGTGGATCGGGGCCCATGCGGACGGATCGTCGACCATCCGTCATCTGAACTCGCTCCAACCAGTCCGAGAGGACGAGCGCCTCGGGGGACGTCGGGGAACCGGGGTGTCTCGTCGACCTGCTCGAACACCTCGTCGTAGGGTTCGACGCGTTCGGCGACCAGGAGGGTGTTGTCGCGGGCCTCGGGGAGGTCGGCGAACAACTCCCGTATCTCGGCGGGGGACTTGAGGTGGTAACCGGTGCCGTCGAAGCGGAAGCGGCTTGGGTCGTCCTTGTTCTTTCCGACGCCGATGCACAGCAGGTTGTCGTGCGCGTCGGCCTGGTCCGCGGTGACGTGGCCAGGAGAGGCAGGCCGGAGTCACGGGAGAGCCTCAACAGGCCGTCGCGGACGGCGCGTTCGATGGCGAGGCCGTGGTCCATCAGCTCCAGGTAGTAGTTGCCGGTGCCGAAGATGTCCCGGTACGCCGCCGCGGCCTCGCGCGCCTCGTCGTACTGCCCGAGACGCAGCCTGGTCTGCACCTCCCCCGAGGGACGGCCCGTGGTGGCGACGATCCCTTCGGCGTGCCCGGCGATCAACTCCCGGTCCATGCGCGGCTTTCCGACCGGGAACTGCCCCTCGTAGCTGGCGGCCGTGCTGAGCCGGAAGAGGTTGCGCCGGTGGCCGCCCACATCGTCATGTGGGTGTACCGGCCGCCGCAGGAGACGTCGTCGCCACGCCTGCTGCCGGTGCCCCAGAACTCCTGGCGCCGGGAGAAGCGGGACGAGGGCGCGACATACGCCTCGATGCCGATGACCGGCTTCACGCTCCCGGTCTCCCGCGCGCCGCGCGCGAACTCGTGGGCGCCGAACATGTTGCCGTGGTCG
>NZ_LIRL01000179.1 GCF_001419795.1 Streptomyces niveiscabiei | reverse complement strand
CGCCTCCGCGGAGGCGTGGGAGCGGGCGGTACAGGACCCCGAGACCCCCTCCCCGACCTGGACGCTCTACCAACTGGCGCCGGAAGCCGTGGAGTTCTTCCAGGGCGACGAGCGGCGCAGGCACGTACGGCTGGAGTACCGGCGGGGCGAGGGGAGTTGGGAGAAAGTGCTGCTATGGCCGTGATGTGACGGACCGTCAACATGCTCTGCCCGTCAGAGCGCTGCGAGAACCTCCCGCGCGACCCGCTCGCCCGACCGCACGGCCCCGTCCATGAACCCCATCCAGTAGACGGACGTCTCCGTCCCGGCCCAGTGGATGCCGCCGACCGGCGCCCTCAACGACCGTCCGTACTGGGTGAGTACGCCGGGTGCGGCGATGGAGACGGGGCCGCCGCGCGTGTACTGCTCGTTGTTCCAGCGGTGCAGGGCGAAGGAGGTCGGAGTGGCGGCCTTGGCACCGAAGTAGGTCGTGAAGTCCTTGAGGACCGCCGCCCGCACCTCGGCCTCGCTCGCCGCGTCCAACTGCCGTGCCTTGTCGGCCTCGATGAAGCCCATGAGAGCGCCGAAGGACGCGTCCGGCGGGGAGTTGTCGAACGTCGAGCTGATCACGCCGCTGTCGCTGACGACTTGGCCGTTGAGACCGTCGGCGCGCCAGAACGGCGTGTCGTAGATCGCGATCGCCTTGGCGACGGAGGCCATCGGCAGGCGCTGCGTCAACTGGTCGCGGGCGGCGGGCATCAGGGGGTCGTACGAGATGCGCGCGGCGAGCGGCGGGGGCACGGCGACGATCACGCGGGACGCGGTGACCGTCGTGCCGTCGGCCGAAACGACGTACCGGGAACCGGACTTGGCGATCGAGCGGACCGGCGCGTTCAGGACGACGCGGTCGCCGAGGGTCGCGGCGAGCTTGATCGGGACCTGCTGGGAGCCGCCGACGAACCTCAACTCCTGGGCGCCCTTGGCGGTTTCGGTGAGGCGCTCCAGGGTGCCGGGGTTGTCCGCGTCGCCCGCGCCGGCGATGTAGTACAGGACGAAGAGCAGGGAGAGTTCCCGGGGTTCGGCCGAGAAGATCGACGTACAGGCCACGTCCAGCAGGAACTTGGCGGACGGGACGACCGCGTTGGCGCGCAGCCAGGTCTCGAAGGTCTGGCGGTCCCATTCGTCGGCCTTGGGCGCTGACCAGGGCGCGTCGACGGGGACCTGCTTGGCCATGTCGTTCAACGAGCCTTGCACGATGGCCGCGTTGGCGAGTCCGGCGAGGTCGACGGGCGGGACCGAGCCGAGGGCGCCGTCGGTGGCGTACGGGGTCTTCTTGCCGTCCTTGTAGAGGAGGTTGTTGCCGGTGTTGTAGGTCGCGAAGGTGTCGACGCCGAGGGAGTCGGCGAGCGCCTTCATGCGGGTCTGCGTCGGGCCGATGAACTCCCCGCCGCCTTCGGTGACTCCGCCGTTCGCGAGCTTCAGGTTGAGCACCCGGCCGCCCACCCGGTCGCGGGCCTCCAGGACGACGACGGACTTCCCGGCCGCCACGAGGTCGCGGGCCGCCGTCAGCCCGGCGAGTCCGGCGCCGACGATCGCGACGTCGACGTCACGGGTGGCGGTCGCCGCCGACGCGGAGGCCGTACCGGCAGCCGTCGCGGCGAGGGTGAGGGCGCCCGCGCCTCCGATCAACTTCCGGCGGGAGAAGGGTCTTTGGCTTGCCACGTGCGGCCTCCGGGGGGGTGGTCGGCAGAACTCTGCGCAACTTGCCGGAACGGGAAAGCTGAGAATTGTTCACGTTCCAGCGCGCATTCTGGCGACTCGCGGCGCCGCGCGACAGTTCTGCGACCCCGCACACCCGTCACATCCGACACATGTACAACAGCCGTACTACTGCGATGAGTTGAGGTTGTCTACGCTCGCAGGTCACGGGCGATCCGCTTGGCGATGCGCTCCGCGTCCAGCCCCACCTCGCGGAACGTCCCGCTGATCGGCGTGACGAACCCGGTGAAGTACAGCCCGGCCGCGTTCTTCGGCGACCGCGCGCCGTTCACCACCGGCCGCCCGCCCTCGTCCAGGACGTCGAGGTGGCCGACGAGCCCTTCCAGCTCACGGGAGTAACCGGTCGCCGCGATGACCGCGTCGACCGTCACCCGCTCGCCCCCGGCCAACAGGACCTCGCCCTCCTCGAACCCCTCGACGGCGCCCACGACTTCGACCTTGCCCTTGCGGATCGCACTGATCAGACCGACGTCCTGGACGGGGATCGCGCCCGCCTTGGCACGGCTGTAGAGGCCGGTGTCGGGCCGGGGGAGGCCGTGCTGCGAGAGGTCGGGGATGCTCAACTTGGCCATCGGGCGGGCGAGTCGGTCGACCACGGCGGCCGGCAGCCGGCGCACGAGGATGCCGGTGTACTGCGCCGCCCAGCCGGCCGTCGAGCGGCGCACGATGTGCGGGACGGTCCTGACCGCGAGCAGCACCCGGGCCGCGCCGTTCTCCACCAGGTCCACGGCGATCTCGGCGCCCGTGTTGCCGACGCCGACGACGAGGACGTCCTTGCCCTTGTAGCGGGCGCCGTTGCGGTACTCGACGGCGTGCGTCAGCGGGCCGGTGTACGACTCTCGCCCCGTCCAGCCAGGGAGGTACGGGGTGTGGTTGTAGCCCGTCGCGACGATCACTGCCGAGCCGGTCAGCTCACGTCCCCCCGTAGCTCTCAGGAGCCAGCCGGAGTCGTCGGGGGCGCGCTCTACGCCGGAGACCTCGACGCCCGTGACGATGTCCAGCTCGTGGTGCTGGACGTACTTCTCCAGATACCGGACGACGTCCGCGCGGGCCACCCAGCGGCCGAACTTGCGCGGCATCGGCAGCCCCGGCAGGGCCGAGAGGCGCCGGGTCGTGTGCAGATGCAGACGGTCGTAATGGCGGCGCCAGGAATCGCCCACCCGGTCGGCCTTCTCCAGCACGACCGCCCGGATGCCCCTCTCCTTCAGCGCGTACGCCGCGGCGAGACCGCCGGGGCCGCCTCCGATGATGTAAACCGGGCGGTCGGCCGGGGTGGGGGCGGTGTGCCGGGACTGTATCGGCGCTGTGGATTCGCTGGGCTGTGCCATAGTCGCGAGCGTAATCACGCGGCGGGTTGATGGGTATCGGTCAAGACCGGAATTGGTTGCGGATTGATCACGGATGTAAAGAGAAGTGCGAAGTCGTGTACTCCGGTGGCCGAAACGAGTGGGGACCAGCGCCGGATGACGGGAAAACGCCGGGCACCACGATCAAAGGGGGCCGTCGTGAGTACTACACGGGGATTACCGGGGAGCTACCTCGCCTTGCGGCCCGAACTCGTCGCGTACGGCCGCGTGCGCCGGCCTCCATGATCACGAACCCGGGGGCCAGGGCGAGGAGTTGGGCTCCGCCGGTGGCGTTGGTGCCGGTCGTGTCCGCGACGGGCGACGGCACGTAGCCGCCGATCGAGTTCGCGAACAGGATCGGCGCGTCCATCGCGTCGACCGGCTTGGGCCGGCACAGCGGAGGTTGCCGCTTGCCCGCGCCGGAGGGGCCCTGCCGGGCAGAGTGGGGCGAGTTCGGGTGGCCGAGGGTCGCGGTACGAGTGGCCGCGATCTCGCGGGGCGGCGGGGCGGGGGGCACCCCGAGCGATCAGCTCACCAGTGCGGCATGCAACGCGCCGAACGCCTCGCGGAGTTCCGGCGTGGGGGTCGGGTCGATTTCCATCTGCAAGTGGCACGCGTCGTCGTCGCCGTTGGGGGTCAGACGGACGAAGAGAGCGAAGCCCTCCCCCACCGGCTCCGCCCTCAGCGTCAGCGGGTTGTTGCGGCCGGGTGTCAGCGACTCCGAAAGCGGGCGGCCCAAGGGGCGTTCAGGCGAAGGAGCATCCGCTCCGTGAAGTCCACGACCTCCTCGGCGTCGAGGTCCGCGGTGAAGTCGGCGGTCAGCCAGGACGTCCAATCCGCGACGACCCGCCAGGAGTTGGCGTCGATCCGGGCCAACTCCAGCCACACGTCGCCATTGCCGAGGCGTATCCGCGGCTGCTCCATGTCACCCTCCGACGTCCGTGGCCCGAACTCGCGATCTTATGCGGCGAGTTTCCGTCGCCAGGACTCGCCGCACGTCGGCAGTGCCGCACCGAGCGGATGGGGGTGTCGGCCAGCGGCGGCGGCTCTTGCCAAACTCCCTCTCCAGCCCTAGAACTGACGTGCCGTCAGATTCGCGACCCCGTTCGCCCGACCCCGCAGGGAGTCCCATGGACACGATCTGGCTCGACGGTGCGCAGTGGCTGGCCGTGTTGCGGATCGGGCTCGGGCTGTGGTGGCTGGAGAGCTGGCGGCACAAGGACAAGAAGACGTGGTTCCAGGGCGGGGGGATCAGGTGGGCGGCGGACATCGCAGCCAAGCACCGGTGGTCCGCCGTGCGCAGCGGCTTCGCGGTCACCGTCACGCCCCGGCCCCGGACAATGGCGTACGTCGTCGCCTACGCCGAACTCGCCCTGGGGCTCGGCCTCATCCTCGGCTTCCTCACACCCGTCGCCCTGGTCGGCGGGCTCCTGCTGAACGGGCTCTACTTCGTCCTCATGATCCACGACTGGGCGGAGCAAGGGCAGAACTCGATGATGGGGCTCATGTCGGTGGTGGGCCTGTTCGGGATGTCGTGGCAGAGCTGGTCCGTGGACAGTGCGCTGGGGTGGTTCTGAGACATGGCCGAGACTCCGGGAGTCCCTCGGAAGTACGACATACCTGCGTACGGCATACCTGAGACCGACCCCCTCACCCTCCCCTACTGGGACGCCGCCGCCCAGGGCCGCCTGTTGATCCGGCGCTGCACGGCCTGCTCCCGCCCCCACCACTACCCCCGGGAGTTCTGCCCCCACTGCTGGAGCGAGGACGTCGTCTGGGAGGAGGCGAGCGGGCGGGCCGGCCTGTACACCTGGTCGACCGTCCACCGGAACGACCTCCCGCCCTTCCGCGACCGAACGCCCTACGTCGCGGCCGTGGTGGACCTGGAGGAGGGACCCCGGATGATGACGGAGATCGTGGGGTGCGCGCCTGCGGAACTCCACCCGGGGATGGAACTGGCGGTGAGGTTCCGGGAAGGCGTGCCGGTGTTCGGGCCGCCAGGGCGCGCCTGAGGGGTGGCCCGGCGGAGTAGCTCTGGGGAGGTACCTCCGGAGAGGTAACTCCCCCGAGGTAGTTCCGGAGAGGTAGTTCCCCAGAGGTAGTTCCGGAGAGGTAGCTCCGGAGGCGTAGATCAAATGGGGTGCCCCTCAGGAGGGACCCGGTTTCAATGGCCCCATGCCCCGAGCGACCGACCCCGTACCCGTACCCCCGGCCCTCGTACCCCGCCTGTACGGCCACGGCCTGGTCCTGCGCTCCTGGGACCCCGGCTCCCCCACGGACGTCGACGCCTGGCTGCGGGGGCAGGCGAACGACGAGTTCCGGCGTTGGAACACCCCCCTCATGCCGATCACGGACCTCGACTCGGCCCGCGCTCACCTGCGGTCGAAGGTGGAGGCCGCCACGCAGGGCACCGGCATGCCGTTCCGCGTCACCGACGCCGTGACGGGCGAGACGCTGGGGCAGATCGGGCTGAACGTCGTCAACCGGGTCACCCGGAGCGCGCGGGTCGGGTACTGGGTGCTGCCCGAGGCGCGGGGGCAGGGTGTCGCGACCCGCGCCCTGACCGTCGTAGCCCGCTGGTCGCTCACCGAATTCGGCCTGCATCGGCTGGAGTTGGACCACGCGGACGGGCACGGCGTCTCCTGTCGCATCGCCGAGCGCTGCGGTTTCCGCTACGAGGGCACCCTGCGCGACGCGACGTTCGCCGCGGGCCGCCACGACGACTTCCGCGACATGCATCTGCATGCCCGCCTGTCCACCGATCCTGAACCGAACGGGGAGAGCACATGACCGACGAACACTGGCAGTTGACGACCGACCTGACCGAATTCCTGGACACGGCAGGCCCGTTCCTGCGCTCCCGGCCGGTCCACCACACGGTCCCGCTCACCGTGACCGAGAACCTGCGCGCCCAGGGCACCGACATGTACGGCAGCAGCCGTCCCCTCTTCGGTGTCCTGACCGGTGCCGACGGCGAGGTGGCGGCGGCCTTCTTCCAGACCCCGCCGTTCCCGCTCAACGTCACCCACCTCACCCCGCGCCGCACCGAGTCGCTGGCCGAAGCGCTCCTGGACCACAACCACCCGCTGTCCGGCGTCACTTCGGACACGAAGACGGCGGAGGCGTTCGTGGCGGCCTGGAAGCGCGGAACGAACGCCACCGAGACCGTGTTCCGGCGCGAACGCCTCTACAGGCTGGAGGAGTTGACGTACCCCCAGCCGATCCCGCCGGGTCAGTCCCGTACCGCGACCCCGGCGGACCACGCTCTGCTGCGGGCCTGGAACGACGAGTTCACGACGGAGATCGGCCACCCCCACACCATGGCCGACTCCCTGCTGACCGCCCGCATCGCCGCGGGCTCCTTCACGCTCTGGGAGACCCCGGACGGCACCCCGGTGTCGATGGCGAGCGCGGCCGACCTGATCGCGGGCCAGATCCGGATCGTCACGGTCTACACCCCGCCCGAGCACCGCGCCAAGGGGTACGCGGGCGCCGCCACCGCCGAGGCGAGCCGCCGCGCCCGCGAGGCCGGGGCCGAAGAGGTGCTGCTCTTCACGGACTTGGCGAACCCGACGAGCAACGCCCTGTACCAGCGCATCGGTTACCGGCCGGTCGAGGACTTCACCGTGTACACCTTCCAGGACTGACCTCCCCGCACCGCCCCGACCCGGCCGCCCGGCCCCGGACGTCCAGACTCGGCCGCCCGCCAACCTTTCACCGCACCCCCATTCCTGACACACCATCAGTTCTGTAATCTGACAGTGCGTCAGCTAAGTCAAGGAGGCGGGCGGACCGATGCTTGGATCAACCCACGGCACCCTCACCACCGACTCCCGCCGGGCCCGGGTCATCGCGTGCGGCGAGCAGCCCGGACCGGCCGTGCACGGCAGGCCGGCCGATGTGGACGGCATGGACGTCAGCGGGCGCCCGCTGTACGCGGACGTGCCCGACCTGGAGAGATTCTTCCGGCCCGAGTCGGTCGCGGTCATCGGCGCCTCGGACGCCGAGGGACGGCCGAACACCGGGATCACCAGGCAGTTGCTGGCCTGGTCGAAGCGGGTGGGGGCCCGGCTGCACCCGGTGCACCCCACCCGTCCTGCGGTCTTCGGCATTCCCTGCGTCGCGTCGGTCTCCGAACTTCCCGAACAGGTCGATCTGGCCGTGCTGTTGGTGTCCGACCCGCTGCCGGTGATCGAGCAACTCGCCGAGACAAAGGTGAAGTTCGCGGTCGCCTTCGCGTCCGGTTTCGCGGAGACCGGCGAGGAGGGCGCCGCCGCACAGGCGAGGCTGACGGCGGCCGTCGAGCGCGCGGGCCTCAGACTCCTCGGCCCGAACACCAACCTGAACGCCTTCGAGGAGTTCCGCGACGACCTCGGCGGGCCGGCGATCGCCCTCATCACCCAGTCCGGCCACCAGGGCCGACCGGTGTTCTCCCTCCAGGAGTTGGGCGTGCGCCTCTCCCACTGGGCGCCCACCGGAAACGAGGCCGACCTCGAAACGGCCGACTTCATCTCGTACTTCGCCGAGCGGCCCGAGACCGGCGCCATCGCGTGCTACGTCGAGGGCCTCAAGGACGGCCGCGCGTTCCTGCTCGCCGCCGACCGGGCCGCCCGCCGCAAGGTGCCCGTCGTCGCGGTGAAGGTCGGCCGCACCGAGACCGGCGCCCGCACGGCGGCCTCGCACACCGGCAAACTCACCGGCGCCGACGACGTGGTCGACGCCGCGATGCGGCAGTACGGCGTGATCCGCGTCGACGCGCTCGACGAACTCCAGGACACGGCAACCTTGTTGGCCCGCGCGAAGCCGCCGGTGGCGAACGGCGTTGCCGTGTACGCCATTTCGGGCGGCACCGGTGCCCACGTCGCCGACCTCGCGACGACGGCGGGCCTCGACCTGCCGTCCCTCTCCGCCGCGAAGCAGGCCGAACTCCACCAGTGGATACCGGAGTTCCTCAGCGTGGCGAACCCGATCGACAACGGCGGACACCCGGTCGGCGACCACCGGGGCCGGAAGATCATCGACGCGATCCTCGCCGATCCGTCGGTCGGGGTGCTGATCTGTCCGATCACCGGCCCGTTCCCGCCGCTCAGCGACCGCCTGGTCGAGGACCTGGTGGCGGCGGCCGAGGAGACGGACAAGCTGGTGTGTGTGGTGTGGGGTTCACCGGTCGGCACCGAACCGGCGTACCGGGACGTGCTGTTGGGCTCGCGCCGGGTCGCGACGTTCCGTACGGTTCCCAACTGCCTGAACGCGGTGCGGGCTTACCTCGACCACCACCGCTTCACCCGCGACTACCGCTCCCCCTTCGACCAGGCCCCCCGCACC
>NZ_LIRL01000178.1 GCF_001419795.1 Streptomyces niveiscabiei | reverse complement strand
TGTACGTACGTCCCGTCGGCGCCACCGGCGTCGAGGCGGGTTTCGCCGACGGGACGTACGTACACGCGCGCGGGGACGACGATTCCCGCCTCGCCCCCTCACCCTCGTACCCACGCGCACGCGTACAGAGCGACGTACGGCCCCGTAGCGACGTACGCCCCCGTCTCGTCCTCGGCTACGCCCACCTCACGCCGATACGCATCCGTACCGGCGTCGAGCTGATGGCGCGGGCCGTCGGCGGGTGAGGCGGCGGCGTACCCGCGTCACCCCCAAGCCACTCCCCCGGGCGTCCCGCTGTTCACCCGGCATTTCCGAACCGGTTCTCCGCTCCCCGTAGGTGTGACTGTGCACCCCGGCCCCTTCCCCTTTCCGGAGGCCCTGTCATGTCGTCGTTCCCTTCTCCCAGCCGTCGCGGCGTCCTGCGCGGCTCGCTCGCCGCGTCGGCGGCGCTGTCCCTGCCCGGCGCGCTGGGCGCCGCGCCCGCGTTCGCCCTGTCGGGGCGGCCCGCCGCCGGGTGGGGTGTGCAGACCGGGGACGTCGGCGCGCACTCGGGGCTGGTGTGGGTGCGCTCGGACCGGCCCGCGCGGATGGTCGTGGAGACGGCGGCCACCGAGTCGTTCCGCAACCCGAAGCGCTGGCACGGGCCGCTGCTGGGCGCGGGGACGGACTTCACCGGCACGACCCGGCTGCACGGGCTGCCGTCGGGCGAGCAGATCCACTACCGGGTGCTACTGGCGGACCCGGACGACCCGCGCCGTACGGGTGAGCCGGTGACGGGCACGTTCCGGACGGTGTCCGAGAAGCGGCGCCAGGGCGTGAAGTTCCTGTGGTCGGGCGACCTGGCCGGGCAGGGCTGGGGCATCAACCAGGACATCGGCGGCTACCGCATCTACGACGCGATGGCGAAGCTGGACCCGGACTTCTTCCTGTGCAGCGGCGACAACATCTACGCGGACGGGCCGATCGCGGCGACGCAGGCGCTGCCGGGCGGCCGGGTGTACCGCAACCTGGTGACCGAGGAGAAGTCGAAGGTCGCCGAGACGCTCGCGGAGTACCGGGGCAACTTCCGGTACAACCTGCTGGACGAGAACCTGCGCCGGTTCAACGCGCAGGTGCCGTCAATCATCCAGTGGGACGACCACGAGGTCCGCAACAACTGGTACCCGGGCGAGGTCATCACCGACTCGGACCCGCGCTACACGGAGAAGAGCCTCGACGTGCTCGCCGCACGCGCGCGCAGGGCGTTCAGCGAGTACTTCCCGGTGTCGACGCTCACGCCGGGCGCGCAGCAGGGCCGCGTACAGCGTGTGCTGCGGCACGGGCCGCTGCTGGACGTGTTCGTGCTGGACATGCGCACGTACCGCAACGCGAACTCGACGGACGTCCAGACGACCGACCCGCAGGGCATCCTCGGCCGGGAGCAGCTGGAGTGGCTGAAGCGGGAGCTGGCGTGCTCGCGCGCGGTGTGGAAGGTGATCGCCGCCGACATGCCGCTCGGGCTCGTCGTCCCGGACCCGGTGGAGGGCAAGCCGAACTTCGAGGCCGTCGCGCAGGGCGACCCCGGGCAGCCGCTGGGGCGTGAGCTCCAGATCGCGGAGCTGCTGCGGTTCATCAAGCACCGCCGGATCACCGGGACGGTGTGGCTGACGGCGGACGTGCACCACACGTCGGCGCAGCACTACCAGCCGTCGCGGGCGGCGTTCAAGGACTTCGAGCCGTTCTGGGAGTTCGTCTCCGGACCGCTCAACGCGGGTGCGTTTCCGGCCAATGATCTGGACGGCACGTTCGGCCCCGAGCGGGTGTTCGTCAAGGCGCCGGCGACCGCGAACGTCTCACCGGCCGACGGGTACCAGTTCTTCGGCGAGGTCGACATCGACGGCCACAGCGGGGAGTTGACGGTCCGGCTGCGCGAGTCGGACGGAACTGTCCTGTACACGCGGGTACTTCAGCCGGGACGTGTCGGCCAGTAGGGCCCGGGTCCCGTAGGCTCGGCGGTGTGCCGCGTACCGGCGTCATCCCCCGGTGCGCGGTGTCCCGCTTTGGCCGGAAAGAAGCGGTCCGCGACGAAAATACGAAATGGGCATTTACCCATCGGTCACAGTACGTTCGTGATCACGCAACACCGTTCCTGCACAGTGGATGCATGACTCACAAGACGACTGCTGTCACCCGTTCCGTCGCGGCCCTCCGGGCGGCCCTGCACGCCTGGCGATCACACGGCCACGACCCCGCCCCACCCGGGAGCGATACCGGCCCCCGGCCACCCGCCGGGGACACCGACACCCTCGCGGGCACGCTGTGGCGGATGCGGACGACCGTGCAGGACGCACCCGGCTCGCTGGCCGCGCTGTGCGCCGCGCTCGCCGGGCACCGGGTGGACATCCTGAGCCTCCAGACGCACCCGCTGGGCCTGGAGACGGTCGACGAGTTCCTGCTGCGCGCGCCGGGCGACCTCACCTCCGCCGAGATCACCCACGCGGTCGCGGCGGCCGGCGGCACCTCGACATGGATCGAGCGCGCCGACACGCACGACCTCGTCGACGCGCCCACCCGGGTCCTCGGCCTCGCCACCCGTACCGCCCTGGACGCGGCGGAACTGCCGCTCGCGCTGCGGCAGTTGCTGGGCCGGTGCGCGATCCGCTCGCTGCCGGGCGCGCACGACGTGCCGGCCGAGGGGGTCCTGGAGGAGACAGTGCTGCGCCTGCGGGCGCCGGAAGGCGGAGTGATCACCGTGGAGCGGCCGTACCTGCCGTTCACCCCGACCGAGTTCGCGCGCGCCCGCGCGCTGGTCGAGCTCGACACGCGGCTCGGGCCCCGGGTACCGCGCGGCCAGGACGTCCTGACGCTGCCCGAGGGCGCCGACATCACCGTGGGCCGCGCCGACCAGGCCGACCTGGACGCCGCGAAGGCGATGCACGACCGCTGCTCGCCGCAGACCCTCACGAAGCGCTACCACGGCCCCGTCGGCGACGCCGACCGCTACCTCGGCCACCTCCTGAGCCCCCGCTTCGGCCGCACCCTCGCCGTCCGCACCGCCTCCGGCCGCGTCGTCGCCCTCGGCCACCTCCTGTGGGACGGCGACGAGACCGAGGTCGCCCTCCTCGTCGAGGACGACTGGCAGGGGCGCGGCATCGGCGGCGAACTGCTGCGCAGGCTGGTGCGGATGGCCGTCGAGACGGGCGGCGAGAGCGTGTACGCGGTGACCCGCTCCGGCAACACGGCCATGGTCGCGGCGATGCGCTCGCTGGGGCTGCCGCTCGACTACCAGATCGAGGAAGGCACCCTGGTCATCACGGCCCGCCTCGACGGGGTGACCCCCGAGACGCTGCCGTTCGAGGTGCGGGCCCAGGAGCGGATCGGGCGGGAGTGATCGGGCGGGCGCAGGACGTACGGCCGGTACGCCGCCCCGGGATACGTACGCCGCTCGGCTCTCGGCGAAATCCGGCCGCCTCCGCCCGGCTCCCGCGCGATCCGGGCTGACGCGACACCGGTATCCGTACGAGGATGTCCGCATGTCAGAGACGAACAGCCCGCTGCCCCGCGAGGTCGCCGACGCGTATGTCGACGGCCTCATCGCCCTCGATCCGGTCACCGGTACCTACCTCGGCGCGAAGGAGAGTTCGAGCCGGATGCCGGACCTCTCGCCCGCCGGCCAGGAGGCGCTGGCGGAGCTCGCGCGGCGCACGCTGGCCGCGCTGGACGAGGCGGAGCGCGTGCCCGGCGCGGACAGCGGCGTGGAGCGGCGGTGCGCGCGGCTGCTGCGGGAGCGGCTGACCGCCCAACTCGCCGTCCTGGAGGCCGGGGAGGAGCTGCGCTCGGTCGGCAACCTGGGGACGCGCGCGCAGCACGTGCGCGAGGTGTTCACGGTGACCCCGGCCGACACGGACGAGGACTGGGCGGCGATCGCGCAGCGGCTGCGGGCCGTGCCGGAGGCGCTGCGCGGCTACCGGGCGTCCCTCGAACTCGGCCTGGAACGCAAGCTGTTCGCGGCCCCGAGGCCGACGGCGACGTTCATCGAGCAGCTCGGCGAGTGGGCCGACACGGGCGAGGGGCGCGGCTGGTTCGAGGACTTCGCGGCGGCCGGCCCCGACGCGCTGCGCGCCGAACTCGACGCCGCCGCGCGGGAAGCGACCGCCGCCGTCGTCCAACTCCGGGACTGGATGCGGGAGGTGTACGCCCCGGCGGTCGAGGGCGCCCCGAACGTCGTCGGCCGGGAGCGGTACGCGCGCCTGACGCGCTACTACAACGGCACCGACCTCGACCTGGACGAGGCGTACGCGTACGGCTGGGCCGAATACCACCGCCTGCTGGGCGAGATGAGGAAGGAGGCCGAGAAGATCCTGCCCGGCGCCGCGACCCCGTGGACGGCGCTCGCGCACCTCGACGAGCACGGCCGGCACATCGAGGGCGTCGACGAGGTCCGCGACTGGCTGCAAGGCGTGATGGACCGCGCGATCGAGTCCCTGGACGGCACGCACTTCGAACTCGCCGAGCGGGTACGGAAGGTGGAGTCCCGCATCGCGCCGCCGGGCAGCGCCGCCGCGCCGTACTACACGCCCCCCTCGGAGGACTTCTCACGCCCGGGCCGCACCTGGCTCCCGACGATGGGTCAGACGCGGTTCCCCGTCTACGACTTGGTGTCCACCTGGTACCACGAGGGCGTTCCCGGGCACCACTTGCAGCTCGCGCAGTGGGCGCACGTCGCCGAGAACCTCTCCCGCTACCAGGCGACCGTCGGCATCGTCAGCGCCAACGCCGAGGGCTGGGCCCTGTACGCGGAGCGCCTGATGGACGAACTCGGCTTCCTGGCCGACGCGGAGGAGCGCCTCGGCTATCTGGACGCGCAGATGATGCGCGCGGTCCGCGTGATCATCGACATCGGCATGCACGTGGAGCTGGAGATCCCGGCGGACTCCCCGTTCCACCCCGGCGAGCGCTGGACCCCGGAGCTGGCCCAGGAGTTCTTCCTCGCCCACAGCAGCCGCCCCGCCGACTTCGTGGTCAGCGAACTCACCCGCTACCTGACGATCCCGGGCCAGGCCATCGGCTACAAACTCGGCGAGCGCGCCTGGCTGTTGGGCCGCGAGAAGGCCCGCGAGCGCCACGGCGACGCGTTCGACCTGAAGGCGTGGCACATGGCTGCCCTCTCCCAGGGCTCCCTGGGCCTGGACGACCTGGTGGACGAACTGGCCGCCCTGTAAGGATTCCTGACGGTACGACACATCGGGCGCCCTGCTCCGTACGACCCCCGTACGACGGGGAGGGCGCCCAAGTCGCGTGTCAGCAGCCGCAGTTGTCGGAGCCGACGGGCGCGGTGAGCGGGTCGGCGTCGCGCCGCCCGTGTCCCTCCCAGGTCTCGAACTCGAAGCCCTCGCGCACCCAGTACTCGAACCCGCCGAGCATCTCCTTGACCTGGTAGCCGAGTTCGGCGAGCGCGAGGGCGGACCGGGTGGCGCCGTTGCAGCCGGGCCCCCAGCAGTAGGTGACCACCGGCACGCTCTTGTCGAGGAGTTGGTCCGCCTGCTCGGGGATGAGGGCGGTCGGCAGGTGGATCGCGCCGGGGATGTGGCCCTGGTCCCACGCCTCGGTGGAGCGGGAGTCGATGACGACGAACTCGTCAGTGGGCAGCGCGGCGGCGACGTCGGAGACGTCCGCGTGGAAGGCGAGGCTCGCGCGGAAGTAGGCGGCGGCTTCGGCGGGGGCGGCGGGCGCGGTGCGCAGGACGGGGTTCGTGATCGTCGTCATGGCGAGAAATCTACGGCCGGCGGCGCCGCGTCTGAAGAGCGGTTCCCCGGCCCTGACCTTGATCGGCCGGGGATTCCCCGGCACTCTGGCCCCATGACCGCGTATTCCCCGGACGCCACCGACTGGCGCATCCTCGACGTCCTCCAGCGCGACGGCCGCGCCTCGTTCGCCGACCTCGCGCGCGCCGTGTCCATGTCGCCGAGCGCGGTGACGGAGCGGGTGCGGCGGCTGGAGGAGACCGGGGTGATCCAGGGGTACGCGGCGGTCGTCGACCCGGAGCGGCTGGGCCTGCCGATCCTGGCGTTCGTCCGGCTCAGGTACCCCAACGGCAACTACAAGCCGTTCCACGACCTGGTGGCGGTCACCCCGGAGATCCTGGAGGCGCACCACGTGACGGGCGACGACTGCTTCGTCATCAAGGTCACCGCCCGCTCGATGCGGCACCTGGAGGAGGTGTCGGGGAAGCTCGGCGCGCTCGGGTCGGTGACGACGAGCGTCGTCTACTCCTCGCCCCTCCCGCGCCGCCCGCTCGGTCAGTGACCGCGCCTGCGCAGCGTCGACCCGGTCCGCCCCTTCACCACCTCCAGCTGGGCGTGGACGCGCCGCCGCAGGTCCGCGACGTGGCTGACGATGCCCACGCTGCGCTCGCGCTCGCGCAGTGAGTCCAGGACGTCGAGGACCTCGTCGAGGGTCTGGTCGTCGAGGCTGCCGAACCCCTCGTCGATGAACAGGGTGTCGAGCCGCACCCCGCCCGCCTCGTCGGTGACGACGTCCGCGAGCCCGAGGGCGAGCGCCAGGGACGCGAAGAACGTCTCCCCGCCGGACAGCGTCGCCGTGTCGCGCTCGCGCCCCGTCCAGGCGTCCACGACGTGCAGCCCGAGCCCGCTGCGCCCACGCCCGGAGCGGTCGGCGGAGTGCACGAGGGTGTAGCGCCCGGACGACATCCGCTGGAGCCGTACGGTCGCGGCGGCGGCGACCTGCTCCAGGCGCGCGGCGAGCACGTACGCCTCCAGGCGCATCTTGCGTTCGTTGTCCGCCGAGGTGCCCGCCGTGAGCCCCGCGAGCCGGGCCACCCGGTCGTACTCCCGGCGCAGGGGCGCGAGGTGGCGTACGCCGCTTTCCGCGCGCGCGGAGAGGCGGTCCAGTTCCTCGCAGCGGCGGGCGGCGGCGTCCCGCGCTGAGGCGGCCCGGCGCAGGGCCTCGGCGGCGGCGGAGGCGCGTTCGGCGGCGCCGGTGAGGTCGGCGGGCGGGCGTTGGGCTGCGGCTGCCGTCTCGGGTTCGGCGAGGACCGCGCGGACGGCGGACTCCTCGGCCTGCCAGGCGTCCAGGCGGTGTTGCAGGTCGCGGTGGGCGTCGGGGGCGAGGAGGGCGTCGGCGGCCTCGCGGGGGGTGCTGAAGCCCGCCCGGTAGGCGGCCTCGGCGAGCCGGCCGTCGGCGTCCTTGAGACGGCTCGCGCTCTCCTCGGCGGCGCGGACGGCGTCCGCCGCGCCGGTCAGCAGTCCGGCACGCCGCTCCAGGTGGGCGGCGCGCGCGGCCACGCTCTCGGCACTGCCGCGCGCCCGCGCCAACTCCTGTTCGAGGTCGGCCTGTTCGCGCTCCAGGTTCTCGCGGTGGACGGCCCGCGAGGCGACACGTACGGCCGCGTCGCGCTGGACGGCGATACGCCGCTCGCGTTCTTGCTCCGCGGCGTGCAGTTCCTCGCGCGCGGCGTGCAGGCCGGACGCCTCGCGGCGCGCGTGCGCGTACTGGCGTTCCAGGTCCTCGAAGTCGGCGGTGAGGGTGGCGGTCGGGGTGTCGCCGGCCTCGGCGGAGGCGGCGGCGAGGGCCTGGCGGGCGTTGTTGAGGTGTTGTTCGTCGCGCTCATGCGCTTCGGCGGCGCGCTGGGACGTCTCGTATGCCTGCTCCTCGGCGGCGCGGTCCACGTGTCCGGCGTCCTTGCGCGCGGGCGCGGGGTGCTCGGTGGCGCCGCAGACCGCGCAGGGGGCACCGTCGACGAGGCTCGCGGCGAGTTCGGCGGCGATGCCGTCGAGGCGCTGTTCCTTGAGGTCGAGCCAGTGCGCGCGGGCCTGCTGGGCGGCTTCGCCGGAGGTGAGCGCGCGTTGTTGGGCGGTTTCGATGTCGCGGGCGAGGCTGTCGCGGAGTTCGGCCGCCGCGAGCCTGTGGCGTGCCGGTTCGCGGCGCTCGGCGAGTTTCTCGGCCCGTGTCGTGGCGTCCTGCGCGGCGTCGACCCGGGCCTGGAGGGCCTCGCGGGTCGCGTCCCAGCCGGTGAGCCAGGCCTCGGCGTCGGTGAGGTCGGCTGCGTCGGCGCGCTCCTGGCGGTCCAGGGTCGCGCGTTCGCCGGTCAGTTCGGTGAGCCTGCGTTCCGCTCTGCGGGCCGACTCCAGGCCGCCGAGTTCCTCGGTGGTGCGGCGGGCCGCCGCCGCGAGGGTGACGGCGTCGGCCTCGCTGTCGGGCTGCGGGAGCAGCGCCCGCGCGCGGGCCTCGTCCCTCACGGCCCTGGCGTGTTCCGCGTCGGCCTCCTCGCGCAGGTCCAGCGCGGGCTTGACGGCCTCCGCCTTCCGGGCGCGGTCCATGCGGGCGCGGGCTTCCTCGTAGGCGCCGGAGCGTTCCTGGAGTCGGGTTGCCCTGGTCCGTGCTTCGTCGAAGCGGTGTTGGAGGCGCGCGAGTTCGCGTACGTCGTCCAGCGCGCGTTGCGCCTGGTGCTGGGCTTGGTCCGCCGCCGTGCGTCCGCAGTGGGCGATCGTCAGCTGTTCGCGGGCCGTGCTGCGGGCGATCGCCGCCGCCGCCAGGACCGCTTCCGCCAGCCCCGGTTCGCCGGGGGTGAGTTCGGGGAGGTCCATCGAGTCGTCGGCCGCCTGCTGCATGCGGTGCGCGTCCGCGAGGAGGGTGGCGTCGCCGTCCCTGACGCGGGCCTCCGTGGTGCGGCGGCGGTCGGCGAGGCGTTTCTCGACCTCGGCGAAGCGCTGGGTGTCGAAGAGGCGGCCCAGGAGCTTGCCGCGGGCTTCCGCGTCCGCGCGCAGGAAGCGGGCGAAGTCGCCTTGCGGGAGGAGGACGACCTGGCAGAACTGTTCGCGGCTCATGCCGAGGAGCTGGGTGATCTCCTCGCCGACCTCCTGGTGGGAGCGGCTGAGGTCCTTCCAGGCGCCCGCCTTGTGCTCCCTGAGCCAGGTCTGGGCCTTGTCGAGGGTGGTGCCCGCGCCGCGCTTCTTGGGGCGCTGCCAGGGGGGTTGCCGGGTGATCTCCAGCCTGCGTCCGGCGACGGTGAGGTCGAGGACGACCTCCGTGCGGACGTCCGGGGCGGCGTGGTCGCTGCGCAGGGTGAGCCCCTGGCCGTTCTGCCGGTCGCCGGGGACGACGCCGTACAGGGCGTAGCAGACGGCGTCCAGGATCGAGGTCTTGCCGGCGCCCGTGGGGCCGTGCAGGAGGAAGAGGCCGGCGGTGGAGAGGGCGTCGAAGTCGACGGTCTGGGTGGCGCCGAAGGGGCCGAAGGCGGTGAGGGAGAGCCGGTGCAGCCTCATCGGGCCACCGCCTCCTGCGCGCGCACCGCGTCGAACGCCGCCCTCAGCACGCCCTGTTCGTCCGAGTCCGGGCCCGCTCCCCGTACGTGCGTCACGAAGTCCTCGGCGATCTCCTGGTCCGTGCGGCCCGCCAGGCGGCGCGCGTACGACGCCTCGGGGTCCTCCGGGGCGCGGTCGGGGGCGAAGACCAGGTTCAGGGTGTGGGGGAG
>NZ_LIRL01000177.1 GCF_001419795.1 Streptomyces niveiscabiei | reverse complement strand
GGCGCCGGGGGCTGGGCCCAGACCTGCGGGTCGGGGGCGTACGGCGAGGGCTGGGGCTGGCCGTAGAGGGGCTGCGAGGGGTAGGTGCCGGGCGGCGGCGGGGGGTGCGCGGCGCGGTCGTACAGCGCCTCGGTGACCGGGTCCTGGGCGGTGAGGTCCTGCGCGCGGTAGGGGTCCTGGGCGAAGGCGTCCTGGAGGTACGGGTCGGCGGGCTGCTGCGGCACCTGGCCGTGCTCGGGCGGCGGCGGGCCCTCGGGGTGGCCCGAGCCGCCCACGCCCTGGCCGCGGTCACCGTCGTACGGCGCGTTCATGGTTACCCCACCTCATCGTCCCGGGCCGACCGGCCACGACATCCTCAACGGTCCACTCTCTCACCCGTGCCGGACGGGTCCGTGCTTTCCGCTGCGGTGTCCGGTGACTCGTCACTCGGCTGCTGCGGGTCGTCTTCCCCGGGCCGGGCGGTGGACTCCTCGGTGGACTCACCGGCGTCGCTCTGTGCCGCGCGGGCGGCGGCGCGCTTGCGGTGGGTGTACATCCGGAAGCCGGCCAGGACGAGCAGCAGGAAGCCGCCGCCGATGACCAGCATGACCGTGGCCGTGATCTCGGTGACCTTCACGTCGAAGACGACTTCCTTGCCGTACGGCTGGCCGTCCTGGGTGTAGAGCTGCGCGACGACCGCCGTCTTGCCGTTGGCGTTCGCGGACGTGGTGAACTTCACGCTCGTGCTGTGCCCGCCGGAGACCGTGATGTCCTGCTCGGCCCAGTCGTGGCCGGCGATCTCCAGGCGCGTCGGGTTCGTCGAGGTGATCCGCAGGACCAGGTGGTCGACGCCCTGCACCAGGCTGTTCTGCACGGTCACCGGGATCGTGGCGCTGCGCCCCGACAGCTTGGTCTCCGACTTGTCGATCAGCCGGACCTGGTCGGTGAGCGTCGTCAGGTGCGCGGCGACGCCCTGCCGGTAGGAGCCCGCCGCCGCGCCGCGACCGCGCCACGACGTCGACATCTCCCGGTTTATGGCCCGCCCGAAGGGGGTCACGACCCGCGACTCGTCGGTCAGGATCACCTTGAAGTTGTCGAGCTTGCCCTGCGTGTCGGCGATCTCCTGGAACGCCGCCTTCGCCATCTCCTGCTTGCGCGGCGACGACGGGTACGACGACCTGCCCGGCACCGTCGTGGCGGCACCCGGGTCGGGCTTGACCGCCGCGGTCGCCGTGAGGGCCTGCGCCTGGGACCAGGAGCTGCCCTGCAACGCGGTCACGGCCTTCGCGAGCGCCTGCGCCTGCCCGGCGGTCGGCATCCGCTGCGGCGCGACGACGACACTGCGCTGCTTGTCGTTCTGGAGGTTCAGCGCGAGGCTTTGCGCCAGGAAGTTCTGTACGGCGAGGGTGGCCGCCGCCGCGCTCGTCAGGTCGCCCTGGAACGCCGTCGACAGCCGGTAGTCGGCGACGACCGCCGTGGTGCCGCCGCCGATCGGGCGGGCCGCGGAGGGCGTGTACGACAGGTCGTCCTCCAGGCTGTCGCTGCGGGCGATCACCTTGTCGGCGCCCGCCGAGGTCGCGACCTTGACGATCGACGGGTCGACGGCGCCGTTCACCGGCCACGCGAAGTCCGTGGACGGCGTGACGTGCAGGACGGTCTCCACCGTCGTCGCGGCGACGTCCGTGGCGGCCTTCAGCTGGTTCAGCGTGCCCGTGACGTTCGTGCCGTTGTGCGCGAGGGCGGCCAGGTCGGGGTCGGCGAACGGCAGCGCGACGACCTCCTTGCCGGTTACGGCGCCCTGGAGCTCGTCGAGGAACTGCTTCGCGACGGCCGAGTGGGTGCCCGCGACGGTGGTGTCGTCGCCGGCCTGGACGCGGTAGCCGCCGCTCATCGCGTCCACGGACGCCAGCAGGTCCGGGTCGATCACCCAGGTGACGTCCAGGGTCTTGCCCAGCGCCACGAGCTGCTCCAGCCGGCCGCCGGGCGCGATCTCCGCCGCGAGGTCGTCGTTGAGGAAGACCGGGGTCTGCTGCTGGTTCGAGCCCGTCTCCGCCGTCACGTGCACGGTCGAGATCAGCGGCCACAGGACGGTCGTCCTCGTCGTCGTGTCCGGCTCGGACCGCCACGGCAGGAACGTCCGCCGCGCGCCCAGGACCTGGTCCCAGGACTGCCCGGCCTTCTCGCCGGAGAGCGTGACGCCCAGCGGGTAGATCCCGTCGCCGTCCAGCTCCAGCTTGTCGACCGGGACGGTGATCGTGAACGGCTGGGCCACGCCGGGTGTGAGCGTCGTGAACTTCGCGGTGTACGCCCCGCCCAGCGGGCTGCCGTCCGCGCCGGACACGGAGTCGGAGCGCTTGGCGGCGTCCGCGATCGCCGAGCGGGTCGTCAGCACGGAGCCGACGCGCAGATCGACGTGCGCGTCGGTCACCGCACGCTTGCCGTTGTTGGTCACCGTGCCGGACACGGTCAGCGTGTCGCCGTCCTTCGGGACGGTCGGGGTGAGCGCGTCGACGGCGACGGACACCGTGCCCGCGTCGGACGCCTCCTTGACGGCCTCGGGCGCCGCCTGCGCCGTCGTGGCAGCGGGCAGCAGCAGCCCGGCCAGCAGGGGCGCGCCCGCGAGCAGTGCCCCGGTGCGCCGCAGCCAGCGGCGGGCAGGTGAGGGGGTCGACCCCGGGTTGTCTGCCGCCTCGGCCACGCGTTCGCCGTCCCTCGTCGTCGTCAGTGGTCGTCGGAATGTGCGTCCACGCATGGTAACGAGGCGCGCGGAAGGTAAGTGCCGCGGTCTGGTCCACAAGATCGGAAAGTGGGGGTGAGGCGTCCCCAATGTGTCCTTGTAAAGGGGTCCTTATAGAGGGGAGCGGTCCCGGTCGCGGCGCGCGCGGGTGCGCGGGCGGATCCTGTGCAGGTATCGGGCGGGGCTCCTTCACCGCCCCTGCCGTATCCCGCGAGCCGAAATCCGGGAGCCCGGCGCTCCCGGGGCCACGTACCCTTTTCTGTTGTGCCGAACGCCAACAAAGACAACCTCGACGTCGCGCCCGTCGCCGACGACCTCGCCCGCCGCTTCCAGGAGGCCGGGTTCTCCCTCGCCCTGGTCGGCGGCTCGGTCCGGGACGCGCTGCTGGGCCGGCTCGGCAACGACCTCGACTTCACGACCGACGCCCGCCCCGAGGCCGTCCTCAAGATCGTCCGGCCGTGGGCGGACGCGGTGTGGGAGGTCGGGATCGCCTTCGGGACGGTCGGCGCGCAGAAGGACGGCTGGCAGATCGAGGTCACCACCTACCGCTCCGAGGCGTACGACCGGACCTCCCGCAAGCCCGAGGTGTCCTACGGCGAATCCATCGAGGAGGACCTCGTCCGCCGGGACTTCACCGTCAACGCGATGGCCCTCGCCCTCCCCGAGCGGACGTTCATCGACCCGCACGGCGGCCTCGACGACCTCGCCGCGCGCGTCCTGCGCACCCCCGGCACCCCGGAGGACTCCTTCTCGGACGACCCCCTGCGGATGATGCGGGCCGCGCGGTTCGCCGCCCAGCTCGACTTCGAGGTCGCCCCCGAGGTCGTCACCGCGATGACGGACATGGCCGAGCGGATCGGGATCGTCTCCGCCGAGCGCGTCCGGGACGAGCTGAACAAGCTGATCCTCTCCGCGCACCCCCGCAAGGGCCTCACGCTCCTCGTCGACACGGGCCTCGCCGAGCGCGTCCTGCCCGAGCTGCCCGCGCTGCGCCTGGAGAGCGACGAGCACCACCGGCACAAGGACGTGTACGAGCACACGCTGATCGTCCTCGAACAGGCGATGGCCCTGGAGGAGGACGGCCCCGACCTCGTCCTGCGGCTGGCCGCGCTCCTCCACGACATCGGCAAGCCGCGCACCCGGCGCTTCGAGAGCGACGGGCGGGTCTCCTTCCACCACCACGAGGTGGTCGGCGCGAAGATGACCACGAAGCGGATGACGGCCCTGAAGTACTCCAACGAGCTGGTGAAGGACGTCTCCCGGCTCGTCGAACTCCACCTGCGCTTCCACGGCTACGGCGCCGGCGAGTGGACCGACTCCGCGGTCCGCCGCTACGTCCGTGACGCCGGTCCCCTCCTCTCCCGGCTCCACAAGCTGACCCGCTCCGACTGCACGACCCGCAACCGGCGCAAGGCCGTGAGCCTCTCCCGCGCGTACGACGGGCTGGAGGAGCGGATCGTCGAACTCGGCAAGCAGGAGGAACTCGACGCGATCCGCCCCGACCTCGACGGCAACCAGATCATGGAGATCCTGGGGGTCGGTCCGGGGCCGGCGATCGGGAAGGCGTACAAGTTCCTGCTGGAACTGCGGCTGGAGAACGGGCCGATGGAGCATGACACGGCGGTGGCGGCGCTCAAGGAGTGGTGGGCGGGGCAGGGGTGAGGGCATGAGAGAGGGGCGATGTTTCACGTGAAACATCGCCCCTCAGTGCTTCTCGGCTCAGACGTCCTTCAGGCACAGGACGACGTTGTGCCCGGCGCCGATCTGGTAGTAGGAGACGGTGGCCTCCTTGACGGCCTCGCACTTCGAGTCGTCGCTGGTGTCGTCGAACTTCTGGACGACCTTGTACTGGGCCTTGCTCGACGAGCAGTCGACCTCGGTGAGGTCGGGCTTGGAGTCGGTGCCGTTGTTGTGCATGCAGGCGCCGACCGAGGTGCCCTCGGCCTCGGTGTCGCTGCTGAACACCGCGCCGATGCCCAGCTTGACGACGATGGCGACCACGATCATCCCGACGACGCCGAGAACGCGGGCCAGCTTCTTGTTCCGCCTCGGCGGCGCGGGCGGAACCGGCGCTCCCTGGAACGGTCCGTCCTGGCCCGGGAGGCCGTACGGCTGCGTCTGCGGCTGCCCCATCGGCACGGGCTGCTGGGCGTACGGGTTCTGGCCCTGAGGCGGCGGAGTGGTCATGCGGAGGGTCCCCCTGGAACGTGGATGCGCACGCCGGACGTCGATGCGTCCGGTCGTCCGGCGCGAGATAAGACCCACGTAAAGTACAGGCCACCACTGACACTCTCCGTGTCTGGAAAGCGCCTGTAGCGCTGATGTGACACTTACTGGCGTTCAAAGCGGGACATAGCGCCAGCTACTGCCGCGTAGATAACGGCAATTGTTATCACCAGCGCGATGGACCGGCCGTCCGGCGGGAGCATGAGCGCCGCGACGGCCGCCGCGCCGACGAACGCGACGTTGAAGAGGACGTCGTAGAGCGAAAAGATCCGGCCCCGGTAGGCGTCGTCCACGGCGGACTGGACGATCGTGTCGGTGGCGATCTTCGCGCCCTGGGTGACGAGGCCCAGGAGGAACGCCAGCACCAGGACGGGAAGCTGGGCGAAGGTCAGGCCGAGGGCCGGTTCCAGGAGCGCGGCAGCGGCGGCGCAGACGACGATCCAGCGGACGGGACCGAGCCGCCTCGCAGCCGACGGAGTCACCAGCGCGGCCACGAAGAACCCCGCGCCGGAGATCCCGACGGCCAGGCCGAGGAGGGCGAGACCGTCGTCGGGGTCCGAGGACCAGGCGTACCGGCAGAGCATCAGCACGGTGACGGTGAGGGCGCCGTAGCAGAACCGCATGAGGGTCATCGAGCCCAGCGCCCAGGCGGCGGCCCGGCGTTGCGGCGCGGCGAGATGCCGGACCCCGGCCGCCAGCCCGCGCGCCGTACCCCGCAGCGCGTCCGCCAACCGGGGCTGGACCGCGCCGAGTTCGGGGCCGAGCAGCTCGACGGCGAGCCGCAGGGACGCCAGTGCCGAGCACAGGTACAGCGCCGCCCCCAGCAGGACCACCGCCGCGTCGGAGTCGGACACCAGGATCCGTACCCCGAAGGCGAGGCCGCCGCCCGCCGTCGCCGCGAGCGTTCCGGCCGTCGGGGAGAGGGAGTTGGCGACGACGAGGCGTTCCGCGTCGACGACCCTGGGCAGCGCGGCGGACAGTCCCGCGAGGACGAAGCGGTTGACGGCGGTGACGCAGAGCGCGGAGGCGTAGAAGAGCCAGTCCGGGACGTCGGCCAGGATCAGCACGGCCGTGACCGAGGCGAGCCCGGCGCGCAGGAGATTGCCGTACAGAAAAACCTGCCGGCGCCGCCAGCGGTCGAGCAGGACGCCCGCGAAGGGGCCGACGAGGGAGTACGGCAGCAGTAGAACCGCCATCGCGGAGGCGATCGCGCCGGGCGAGGTCTGCTTCTCCGGGGAGAAGACGACGTACGTCGCCAGCGCGACCTGGTAGACGCCGTCCGCGCACTGGGAGAGCAGCCGTACGGCGAGCAGTCGGCGGAAGTTCCCCAGGCGCAGCAGGACGCGCAGATCACGGACGACGGACATGGGGACAGCCTCACATGGGAGAAGGTCCCCGGATCGAATGACCCGGGGACCTTCCTTCTGAGCCCTGGCAGGAGCGAATTTCGGTGGGGTGGCGGGCTGTGTTTCACGTGAAACGGTCGTTCAGAACGGCCGTTGTTTCACGTGAAACATGACCCGCCGGGGGTGGTGCTTAGCGCTCGACGTCGCCGCGGATGAACTTCTCGACGTTCTCGCGGGCCTCGTCGTCGAAGTACTGGACCGGCGGGGACTTCATGAAGTACGAGGACGCGGAGAGGATCGGGCCGCCGATGCCGCGGTCCTTGGCGATCTTCGCGGCGCGCAGCGCGTCGATGATGACGCCGGCGGAGTTCGGGGAGTCCCAGACCTCCAGCTTGTACTCCAGGTTCAGCGGGACGTCACCGAACGCGCGGCCCTCCAGGCGGACGTACGCCCACTTGCGGTCGTCGAGCCAGGCGACGTAGTCGGAGGGGCCGATGTGGACGTTCTTCTCGCCGAGGTCCCGGTCGGGGATCTGCGAGGTGACGGCCTGCGTCTTGGAGATCTTCTTGGACTCCAGCCGGTCGCGCTCCAGCATGTTCTTGAAGTCCATGTTGCCGCCGACGTTCAGCTGCATCGTGCGGTCCAGGACCACGCCCCGGTCCTCGAACAGCTTCGCCATGACGCGGTGCGTGATGGTCGCGCCGACCTGGGACTTGATGTCGTCACCGACGATCGGGACACCGGCCTCGGTGAACTTGTCCGCCCACTCCTTCGTACCGGCGATGAAGACCGGGAGGGCGTTGACGAAGGCGACCTTGGCGTCGATGGCGCACTGGGCGTAGAACTTCGCCGCGGCCTCGGAACCGACGGGCAGGTAGCAGACGAGGACGTCGACCTGCTTCTTCTTGAGGACCTTGACGACGTCGACCGGCTCGGCGTCGGACTCCTCGATGGTCTCGCGGTAGTACTTGCCGAGCCCGTCGAGGGTGTGGCCCCGCCGGACCTTCACGCCCGTGCGCGGGACGTCGCAGATCTTGATGGTGTTGTTCTCGGAGGCACCGATGGCGTCCGCCAGGTCGAGGCCGACCTTCTTGGCGTCCACGTCGAACGCGGCGACGAACTCGATGTCCTTGACGTGGTAGTCACCGAACTGGACATGCATCAGGCCGGGGACCTTCGACGCCGGGTCGGCGTCCTTGTAGTACTCGACTCCCTGCACCAGCGACGCGGCGCAGTTGCCCACACCGACGACGGCTACGCGAACCGAACCCATTCCGGTTGCTCCCTGTGTGTTTGAGTGAGGCCCTGGCAGGGGCCTCACGCGGTGGTGTCGCCGGGCGTATCCGGACCGGGGTGCTCCCCGGGCCGGGGCAGGACGCCCGGCGCTCCCTCTGTGGTGTCGCGAGCGGGTTCTCCATGGGCGGGGCTCTTGAGATCCCGGCCCGCCCGCTCGCTCTCGATCAGCTCGTTCAGCCAGCGCACTTCGCGCTCCACGGACTCCATCCCGTGGCGCTGGAGTTCGAGCGTGTAGTCGTCGAGGCGCTCCCGGGTGCGCGCGAGCGAGGCGCGCATCTTCTCCAGCCGTTCCTCCAAACGGCTGCGCCGGCCCTCCAGGACGCGCATGCGCACGTCACGGGAGGTCTGCCCGAAGAACGCGAAGCGAGCCGCGAAGTGCTCGTCCTCGTAGGCGTCGGGCCCGGTCTGCGAGAGGAGTTCCTCGAAGTGTTCCTTGCCCTCCGCCGTCAACCTGTAGACGATCTTGGCGCGGCGTCCCGTGAGCGGGACGGCCGGGGCTTCCTCGGGGGTGTTCCCCGCCTCTTCGATCAACCAGCCGTTCGCGACCAGCGTCTTGAGGCAGGGGTAGAGCGTGCCGTAGCTGAAGGCCCGGAACACGCCCAGCGAGGTGTTGAGCCGTTTGCGCAGCTCATAGCCGTGCATCGGGGACTCGCGGAGCAGTCCGAGGACGGCGAATTCGAGGATTCCGGACCGTCGGCTCATCACTCCTCCTTCTTCCCCGCCACGTCTATGCCGCTCCGATGTATCGACTCGATACATCACGACGATAGAACGACCTTCCGGACCCGACAAGAGGGAGATCGGTGAACGGGATCACATCACCGAAACGTTGGAAGCAACTTGCCTGATTTGGGGTGAACTTCGGAGCTCGACGGGTTTTGGCGGTGCGTAGTGTGTGCGCCATGCAGACCACCGGGAGCCATGTGACGCCGGAGGGCGCCACCGCCCCCGCTGCCGTACGGATGAATGCGATACCGGCCGCGTCCGTACATCGGGGGGACCGGAAAAAAGCCGCCGTTGTTTCCAGGCGCCCACGGGTGCGCCTGCCCGAGGAGTAGTCGTTCGATGAGCGAGCACCGTCGCAAACAGTCGCAGCCGCAAGGAGGCGGACGTGCCGCGGCCCGGCGCGGCCAGTCCGGCTCGTCCTCCGGCCGCCGCGCGGCACCGCGGGGTGACACCGGGTCCCCTTCCGACGGTCTGTACCAGTCGGGAGCCGAGGAACGGCCGTACGGCGGCCGGGCCGACGCCCGGCGCGCCGCGCAGAGACCTTCCGGAGGAGGCCGCCGCAAGGCGCCTGATCCAGGTCCCGGACGGGGGCGGGCCCGTCAGCCCTCCGGCCGCAAGCGCCTGATCGACTACCCGCGTCACGACAAGTACGGCTGGCAGCGCTGGATGCCGTCCTGGAAGCTCGTCACGGGGCTGTGCCTCGGCTTCTTCGGCAGCATGATGGCCGCGGCGAGCGTCGCGTACGCCTTCGTGGGCATCCCGAAGCTCGACGAGACCGCCACGGCGCAGAACAACGTCTACTACTGGAGCGACAAGACCCAGATGGTCGCCACCGGGGGGGAGACGAACCGCCAGATCGTCGATCTCCCCGAGATCCCCAAGGCGATGCAGTTCGCGGTCATCTCGCAGGAGAACAAGTCCTTCTACACGGACAGCGGCATCGACCCCAAGGGCATCGCCCGCGCCGTCTTCAACATGGCCCGGGGCGGCCAGACGCAGGGTGGCTCCACGATCACCCAGCAGTACGTCAAGAACGCCATGCTCGCCGACCAGTCGCAGACGATCTCCCGCAAGCTCAAGGAGATCTTCGTGTCGATCAAGGTCGGCAACAACGTCTCCAAGGACGAGATCATGGCCGGGTACCTGAACTCGGCCTACTACGGGCGCAACGCCTACGGCATCGAGGCCGCCGCGCACGCGTACTTCGACAAGAAGGCCAGGGAGCTCAACCCCGGTGAGTGCGCCTTCCTGGCGGCGATGCTGAAGGGCGCGACGTACTACGACCCGGCGGGCCTGCCGTCCGTCGACCCGAACGCCTCGGCCGAGAAGAACACCATCCGGGCCACGCGCCAGATGCAGGACACGCTGAACAAGATGGTCGAGTACGGCCACCTCGCCGCGGCGGAGCGGGCGAAGTACACGACGCTCCCCAAGTGGCAGAACCCCCGCTCGAACACCAACCTGAAGGGCCAGACCGGCTACCTGGTCGACCTCGCGAACGCCTACCTGGTGACGAACGAGGAGACGACCGGGATCAGCCAGGACCGGCTCCAGCGCGGTGGCCTCTCCATCTACACGACCTTCGACAAGAAGAAGGTCGCCGAGCTGGAGAAGTCGGTCAAGGCGGTCCAGGACGCCAACATCAAGCCCGAGCAGCGCCCGGACACCGACACCCACGTCCAGTTCGGCGGCGCCTCGGTCAACCCGGACTCGGGCGCCATCGAGGCGATCTACGGCGGTGTGGACTCCACCCAGCACTTCACCAACAACGCCGACCAGACCGGTGCCCAGGTCGGTTCGACCTTCAAGCCCTTCGTCCTCGCCGCCGCGATGACCTGGGGCGTTCGCGATCCGAAGCTCGGCACCTCCCAGGCCCAGGACGAGCGCACCATCGTCTCCCCCAAGAGCATGTTCAGCGGCAAGAACAAGCTCAAGATCAAGGAGTACGACGGGAACGTCTGGAAGGACGACAAGGGCAGGGAGTGGCTCCAGACCAACGACGGCGACGTCTCCCTCGGCAGTCCACCGGACTACAAGATCGACCTGCGTGAGGCGATGCGCGAGTCCGTGAACTCCGCCTTCGTACAGCTCGGTATGGACGTCGGCCTGGACAAGGTGAAGGAGGCCGCGGTCAGCGCGGGCCTGAAGCCGGGCAGCCTGACGGGCACGACCTTCCCGTCGTTCTCCATCGGCATCTCCGACCCCAGCGCGATCCGCATGGCGTCCTCGTACGCCACCTTCGCGGCCAGCGGCAAGCAGCGCGAGCCGTTCTCCGTCACGGAGGCCACGGGCAAGGACGTCAACTTCAAGCACGAGACGGTCACCAAGGACGCCTTCACCAAGAAGGTCGCCGACAACGTCACCGACATCCTCAAGACCGTCGTCGACAAGGGCACCGGTACGGCCGCCCAGCTCACCGGCCGTGACGTGGCGGGCAAGACCGGTACCACCGACGGCAACCGGTCCGCCTGGTTCGTCGGGTACACCCCGCAGCTGTCGACCGCGATCACGATGTTCCGGTACGACGACGACGAGACCAACAAGAACCGTGAGTTCCTGAAGATGTTCGGCACGGGCGGCCAGAAGAAGATCCACGGCGCCTCGTTCCCGGCGGAGATCTGGCACGACTACATGGAGGAGGCCCTCAAGGGCCAGCGCGCGGAGTCGTTCCCGGAGCCGGAGCCGATCGGTGAGGTCCTCAACCCCGAGCCGTCGCCGACCCCGTCGCCCTCGGCCTCCGAGAGTGACGAGCCGAGCTCCTCGCCGAGCCCCTCGCCCAGCCAGAACAGCCCCTCGCCCTCGCCGAGCCCCTCCGACACCTGCGGCGCCTTCGGCTTCGGGTGCGAGAACGGCGGCCAGGACGCGGGCACCACGCAGGGCGGCGACAACGGCGGCGGTACCGGCGGCTCCAGCCCATCGCCGTCGACGAGCGACGACACAGGGGACACGTCCAGAGGAAGCTCGGGCGGCCTCTTCGGCGGTGCGAACTCGGGAGGCACCTCCACCGGATAACGGACCGCTTGCCCGACTCGGGTGTTTCACGTGAAACATCGCCATGTTTCACGTGAAACAGAGCATGAGGGCCGTCGCACCGGACGAGGTGCGGCGGCCCCCGGTTTTTTCCCAGGCCGGTACGGCAGGATGTGCGCCATGCCCAGTGCAGAATCGACGCCCGTGCACGAGCCGGACCCGGTACGGCCCACCAAGGAAGACCGGATCGCCGAGGCCGGCAGTGAGCTGATCGGCGGACCCATCGGCCGGCGCGCCCTGATCGGGACGTCCTGGTGGACCCCCGTCCGGGTCATCGCCCTCGTGGCCATCGGGATGTTCGCCCTCGGGCTGATCCAGAAGGCGCCCTGCTACAACGGCGGCTGGTTCTTCGGCGCCTCCACGCAGTACACGCACGCCTGCTACTCGGACATCCCGCACCTCTACCAGGGACGCGGCTTCGCCGACGGCCTCGTGCCGTACTTCGACCGGTTCGCCGGCGATATGCAGTACCTCGAATACCCGGTGCTGACCGGCGTGTTCATGCAGGTCGCGAGCTGGCTCACCCCGCACAGCGGCACCATCCAGCACCAGGAGCAGTGGTACTGGATGGTCAACGCCGGGATGCTGATGATCTGCGCCGCGGTCATCGCGGTCTGCGTCTCCCGGACGCACGCCCGCCGCCCCTGGGACGGTCTGCTGGTCGCCCTGGCGCCCGCCTTCGTGCTGACCGCCACCATCAACTGGGACCTGCTGGCCGGCGCCCTGACGGCCGCGGCGATGCTGATGTGGGCGCGGGGCCGCTCCCTGGCCTTCGGTGTCCTCCTGGGGCTCGCCACGGCCGCCAAGCTGTACCCCGTCTTCCTGCTCGGGCCGCTGTTCCTGCTGTGCTGGCGGGCCGGCAAGTGGCGGGACTTCGGCAAGGGCCTCGGCGGCGCGGCGGTCGCCTGGCTCGTGGTGAACCTGCCGGTGATGCTGTTCGCCTTCGACGGCTGGTCGAAGTTCTACACGTTCAGCCAGGAGCGCGGCGTCGACTTCGGCTCCTTCTGGCTGATCATGTCCCAGAAGTCCTCCGACCCGCTCACCACCGACAGCGTCAACACGCTGGCCACGCTGCTGGTCCTGCTCTGCTTCCTGGGCATCGCGATCCTCACCCTGACCGCCCCGCGCCGCCCGCGCTTCGCACAGCTCGCGTTCCTGGTGGTGGCCGCGTTCATCGTCACCAACAAGGTCTACTCGCCGCAGTACGTCCTGTGGCTGGTGCCGCTCGCGGCGCTCGCCCGGCCCAAGTGGCGGGACTTCCTCGTCTGGCAGGCCTGCGAGGTGGCGTACTTCCTCGGCATCTGGATGTACCTCGCGTACACGACCAGCGGCAACTCCCACAAGGGGTTGTCGATGGACGGCTACCACTGGGCCATCGCCTTCCACCTGCTGGGCACGCTCTACTTCTGCGGCATGGTCGTCCGCGACATCCTCCTGCCCGAGCGGGACGTCGTCCGCCAGGCCGGGGACGACGACCCGTCCGGCGGGGTGCTGGACGGCGCCGAGGACCGCTTCGTCCTCAGCTCCGTCGGGGCCGCGCTGCGCGGGGACGAGCCGCTCGACGGACCGCAGGTCAGCTGGGGCAAGGAGACCTGACGGGCCGTTCGCTCAGGGCGAACAGCCCTGATGGGGTACGCAGAAGGCCGTACGCGAGGTGTCGCGTACGGCCTTTCTCGTGCGGTCTGGTGCGGCGGGGGCGCTCGTCAGCGGTCGACGAGGCGGTCGAACTGCGTGGTGGTGTGCCGCAGATGGGCCACCAGCTCGTCGCCGACCTTCGGTTCCGGGGCGTCGGAGGGGACGAACAGGATCGACACCTGCATGTGCGGCGGCTCGGCGAACCAGCGCTGCTTGCCGCCCCAGACGAACGGCGACAGGTTGCGGTTCACCGTGGCCAGGCCCGCGCGGGCGACGCCCTTGGCGCGCGGCATGACGCCGTGCAGCGCCTTCGGCGCCTCCAGGCCCACCCCGTGCGACGTACCGCCCGCCACGACCACCAGGAAGCCGTCCGAGGCCGCCTTCTGCTGGCGGTAGCCGAACCGGTCGCCCTTCGCGACGCGTGTGACGTCCAGGACCGAGCCGTGGTACTCCGTGGCGTCGTGGTCCCCCAGCCACAGCCGCGTACCGATCCGTGCCCGGAAACGGGTCTGCGGGAACTGCTGCTGGAGCCGGCCCAGGTCCTCGGCCTTCAGGTGGCTGACGAACATCGTGTGCAGCGGCAGCCGGGCCGCGCGCAGCCGGTCCATCCAGCCGATGACCTCCTCGACGGCGTCCGAGCCGTCCGTGCGGTCCAGCGGCAGGTGGATCGCGAAGCCCTCCAGGCGGACGTTCTCGATCGCGGCGTGCAGCTGCGGCAGGTCCTGCTCGCTGATGCCGTGCCGCTTCATCGAGGACATCACCTCGATGACCACCCGGGCACCCACCAGCCCGTACACGCCGTCGATCGACGAGACCGAGCGGATCACCCGGTCCGGCAGCGGTACGGGCTCCTCGCCGCGCCGGTAGGGCGTCAGCACCAGCAGGTCACCGCCGAAGAAGTCCTTGATCCGCGCGGCCTCGTACGTCGTACCGACGGCCAGGACGTCCGAGCCGAGGCGGGTCGCCTCCTCCGCGAGGCGCTCGTGCCCGAAGCCGTAGCCGTTGCCCTTGCAGACCGGGACGAGACCCGGGAACTGGTCCTGCACGTGCTTGTGGTGCGCCCGCCAGCGCGCGGTGTCGACGTAGAGGGTGAGCGCCATGGCCGGACCTGGGACCTTTCTCGGGGAGGTGTCAGGAGTGGGGAGGTGTCAGGAGTATCGAAGCACTGAACGCGACGTCAGCGGCGCGACATGTAGATGTCGAGGGCCTTGTGGAGCAGCTTGTTGAGCGGGAAGTCCCACTCGCCGAGGTACTCGGCCGCCTGGCCGCCCGTACCCACCTTGAACTGGATCAGGCCGAAGAGGTGGTCCGTCTCGTCCAGCGAGTCCGAGATGCCGCGCAGGTCGTACACGGTCGCGCCGAGCGCGTACGCGTCCCGCAGCATCCGCCACTGCATCGCGTTCGACGGCCGGAACTCGCGGCCGATGTTGTCCGAGGCGCCGTACGAGTACCAGACGTGCCCCCCGACGATCAGCATCGTCGCCGCCGAGAGGTTCACCCCGTTGTGGCGGGCGAAGTACAGCCGCATGCGGTTGGGGTCCTCGGAGTTGAGGGCCGACCACATGCGCTGGAAGTACGACAGCGGACGCGGCCGGAAGTGGTCGCGCACGGCCGTGATCTCGTACAGCCGCTGCCACTCCTCCAGGTCGTGGTAGCCGGCCTGGACGACCTCGACGCCGGCCTTCTCGGCCTTCTTGATGTTGCGGCGCCACAGCTGGTTGAAGTTCTTGTGGACGTCCTCCAGGGACCGGTTCGCCAGCGGCACCTGGTAGACGTACCGGGGCTGGACGTCGCCGAAGCCCGCGCCGCCGTCCTCGCCCTGCTGCCAGCCCATCCGGCGCAGCTTGTCGGCCACCTCGAAGGCGCGCGGCTCGATGAAGTCGGCCTCGATGTCCCGCAGCCGCTTCACGTCCGGGCTCTGGATGCCCGCCTTGATGGAGTTGGCCTCCCAGCGGCGGATGATCACCGGCGGGCCCATCTTCACCGAGAACGCGCCCTGGTGCTTCAGGTGCGCGAGCATCGGCTCCAGCCACTCGTTCAGGTTCGGCGCGTACCAGTTGATCACCGGGCCCTCGGGCAGGTAGGCCAGATAGCGCTTGATCTTCGGGAGCTGCCGGTAGAGCACCAGGCCCGCGCCGACCAGCTGACCGGCCTGGTCGAACCAGCCGAGGCTCTCCGAACGCCATTCCGCCTTGACGTCGGCCCATGCCGGTACCTGCATGTGGCTCGCCGCCGGCAGGCTCTGGATGTACGCCAGATGCTGCTCGCGGCTGATCGTCCTCAGGGTCAGGCTCATTCGGGGCGCTCCTCGGGCTGGGGTGTCCCCATGGGTACAGGGGCTCCGGCTCTAGCGCCGAAGCCTACTGCGCCCCGCGAGCGCCTCGACTGGGCGTACGGAACCTGAGTTCGGGCCCGGGTACGGCCGACGCGATCCGTCAGGTGGCGTAGCCGCCCTACGCGTTGCTCGCGCGAGGCGGCTGCGCCCTGCGGGGTCACCCCCCGATGACGCCTCCGAAGAGGCCCCCGTGGGCCATGCCGAGGAAGAAGCCGACGGCGGCGGCGCCGAGGCCCAGGATCAGGCCGAACCGCTCACGGGTGGTCTCGGAGACCCACTGCCCGTAGGCGCCGGTGAGGATCCCCGCCAGACCGGTCCAGGAGCTCAGCAGATGCAGGTTGTGGAACATCGCCGTGACGAAGGCCGTCACCCCGAGGACCAGGGTCACCGCGAGCAGCGTGTCCTGGAGGGGGTGGGCTCGGCCGTCGGTGGCGAAGAGGGAGCCGGCGGTGTTGGGTCGCAATGCCTGTGCCATGGGGCACCTCCTGCGGAAGGCGGCGCATCGTAGCGCCGTACACACCCGATGGGTACAGATTGACGGTCCGGACGGCCGGATTTCAACCGCAAGCGGGGGTGCGGGTAGTCTGTACCGTCTGCATCAGTGTCTGCCCTGGCCCGGCCGGGGACACCGGTGCGCACGCATCACAACCCTCCTGCCACGGATCGACCGTGGCCGCTGAGTCCGAAGGAGGTGGGTTCCACATGCGTCACTACGAGGTGATGGTCATCCTCGACCCCGATCTGGAGGAGCGCGCTGTCGCCCCCCTGATCGAGAACTTCCTCTCCGTCGTCCGTGAGGGCAACGGCAAGGTCGAGAAGGTCGACACCTGGGGCCGTCGTCGTCTCTCGTACGAGATCAAGAAGAAGCCCGAGGGCATCTACTCGGTCATCGACCTGCAGGCCGAGCCTGCGGTCGTCAAGGAGCTCGACCGCCAGATGAACCTGAACGAGTCGGTCCTCCGGACCAAGGTCCTCCGCCCCGAGACCCACTGAGCTCCGGCTCATCGGTCCCGGGATTCGAGTAGCAACAAGCAGCCAGAGCAGCAAACCCGCCGAGAGGTTCCCCATGGCAGGCGAGACCGTCATCACGGTCGTCGGCAATCTTGTCGACGACCCCGAGCTGCGCTTCACCCCCTCCGGTGCGGCGGTCGCGAAGTTCCGTGTCGCGTCCACTCCCCGCACCTTCGACCGCCAGACCAACGAGTGGAAGGACGGCGAGAGCCTCTTCCTGACCTGCTCGGTCTGGCGCCAGGCGGCGGAGAACGTCGCGGAGTCGCTCCAGCGAGGCATGCGCGTCATGGTGCAGGGCCGGCTGAAGCAGCGGTCCTACGAGGACCGTGAGGGCGTCAAGCGCACGGTCTACGAGCTGGACGTCGAGGAAGTCGGCCCCAGCCTGCGCAACGCCACGGCCAAGGTCACCAAGACCAGCGGTGGCGCCGGCGGCGGTGCCCGGGGTGGCCAGGGCGGTTACGGCGGCGGCCAGGGTGGCGGCGGCTGGGGCGGTGGCTCCGGCGGCGGCCAGCAGGGCGGCGGTGCTCCCGCCGACGACCCGTGGGCGACCGGCGCACCCGCCGGTGGCAACCAGGGCGGCGGCGGTGGCGGCGGCTGGGGTGGAAACTCCGGCGGCGGCCAGGGCGGCGGCTACTCGGACGAGCCCCCCTTCTAGGGCCGGGCTCTCACCCATACTTCTTGATCACACAGGAGAGAAAGCACCATGGCGAAGCCGCCTGTGCGCAAGCCTAAGAAGAAGGTCTGCGCGTTCTGCAAGGACAAGGTCCAGTACGTGGACTACAAGGACACGAACATGCTGCGGAAGTTCATTTCCGACCGCGGCAAGATCCGTGCCCGCCGCGTGACCGGCAACTGCACGCAGCACCAGCGTGACGTCGCCACGGCCGTCAAGAACAGCCGTGAGATGGCGCTGCTGCCGTACACCGCCCAGGCGCGATAAAGGAAGGGTGACCGAAACATGAAGATCATCCTCACCCACGAGGTCTCCGGCCTCGGCGCCGCGGGCGATGTCGTCGACGTCAAGGACGGCTATGCCCGCAACTACCTGATCCCGCGGAACTTCGCGATCCGCTGGACCAAGGGTGGCGAGAAGGACGTCGAGCAGATCCGTCGCGCTCGCAAGATCCACGAGATCCAGACCATCGAGCAGGCCAACAGCGTCAAGGCCCAGCTCGAAGGTGTGAAGGTCCGTCTGGCCGTTCGCTCCGGCGACGCCGGCCGTCTCTTCGGTTCCGTCACCCAGGCCGACGTCGCGTCCGCGATCGAGGCCGCCGGCGGTCCGAAGGTCGACAAGCGCCGTGTCGAGCTGGGCTCGCCCATCAAGACGCTGGGCGCCCACGAGGCCGCCGTGCGCCTGCACCCCGAGGTTGCCGCGAAGGTCAACATCGAGGTCGTCGCAGCCTGACGCTGCGCTCGGCTTGAGCCGACAGGAAAGGGACCGTACCTCTTGAGGTGCGGTCCCTTTTCGTGGTCTCGGGCGGGTGACGTTTCACGTGAAACCAGGCGATGTTTCACGTGAAACGCTCAGCGCGTAGCGCCCGTCACGATCCAGCTGCCCGAACGCGTACGTCCCCACAGCGTCAGCATCCGGATCGTCATCATCAGCGTCATCGCTCCCCATACGGCCGTGAGGCCGCCGCCCAGGGTCGGGATCAGGAGGGCGATCGGGGCGAAGACCGCGAGGGTCACCAGCATCGCGCCCGCCAGGTAAGGGCCGTCGCCCGCTCCCATCAGGACGCCGTCCAGGACGAAGACGATGCCGCTGATCGGCTGGGAGAGGGCCACCAGGACGAGGGCGGGGAGGGCGGCGTCCCGCACGACGGAGTCGCTGGTGAACAGGGGGAGGAACAGGGGGCGGGCCAGGACGACGACGATGCCGAGGGCCACCCCTACGGCGATCCCCCACTCGACCATCCGTCGGCAGGCCTGCCGGGCGCCCTCCGCGTCGCCGGCCCCCAGGTAGCGGCCGATGATCGCCTGGCCGGCGATCGCGATGGCGTCCAGCGCGAAGGCGAGCAGGCTCCAGAGGGACAGCACGATCTGGTGGGCGGCGATGTCCGCGTCCCCGAGGCGCGCGGCGACCGCGGTCGCGATCATGAGCATGGCCCGCAGCGAGAGCGTACGGACCAGGAGGGGTGCCCCCGCCTGCGCGGAGGCCCTGATGCCGGCGGCGTCGGGGCGGAGGGAGGCGCCGTGGCGCCGGGCGCCCCGCACGACGACCACGAGGTAGGCCGCGGCCATGCCCCACTGCGCGATGACCGTGCCCCAGGCGGACCCGGCGATGCCGAGGTCGGCGCCGTACACGAGCCCGGCGTTGAGGCCCGCGTTGGCGACGAACCCGGCGATCGCGACGTACAGCGGGGTCCTGGTGTCCTGGAGGCCGCGCAGGACGCCGGTCGCGGCGAGGACGATCAGCATGGCCGGGATGCCGAGCGCGGAGATCCGCAGATAGGTCGTCGCGTACGGCGCGGCCGTCGCGGAGGCGCCGAAGAGGTCGACGAGGGCTCGCGCGGAGGGCAGGACGGTGATGATCACGCCCGCGCCGAGGAGCAGCGCGAGCCAGATGCCGTCCATGCCCTGGCGGATCGCGGCGGACAGGTCGCCGGCGCCCGCCCGGCGCGCGACGGCGGCCGTCGTGGCGTAGGCGAGGAAGACGAAGATGCTGACGGCCGTGGTCAGGAGGGCGGAGGCGACGCCGAGTCCGGCGAGCTGCGCCGTGCCGAGGTGGCCCACGATCGCGCTGTCGGCGAGGACGAAGAGGGGTTCGGCGACGAGGGCGCCGAAGGCCGGGACGGCCAGTGCGACGATCTCGCGGTCGTGCCGGCGTCTGGTGGCCTTGGTGGTCGTGGGGGCCGATGTCATGAACACCAATCTAATCGTCCACAGGTAAGTGTCGCAAGCGGCAACGGGTCCTTACTGATCGTCTCGCTCCGTGTCCTTTCGTGCGCTGTTCGAGGTCATCTTGGGCCGACTGGGGAAGTTTTTCTTCTGCACAGGCGGTGGATGGGGAAAGAGCAGGTCAGATGGGGTGCGTGGAAAAAGTCGAGGGCTTGTTCACAGCACTGTCCACCGACTCGTGCACAGGTTTCGGGGAGTTGTCCACAGCATCGGGGCCGTCGTCCACATGGCCTGTGGATAACCAGATTGGCTGACGGTGCTGAGGGGCCTACCGTGGTCCGGCGCCCGCTCCGACCGTCGGCCGGGGAAACCCCCGCAAAACCGACGCGCGACAACCGGAGTCGGGCCTCTTATTTGTCAGTGCCGTGCCGTAGAAATGAGGGCACGGCGAGGTCCGCTCGGCGGACGGGAGGAGGTCGCTCGGTGAGCATTTCCGAGCCCTTGGACGACCCGTGGGCGGACAGCGGCCCCAGCGATCGTCTCCCCTCGACGCGCCGCCGGGGCGAGGGCGGCGGAGGCGGCCGGGGCGGCCGGGGCCGTGACGACCAGCACGACCGGGGCCGGGAGGACGGCGAGTGGGACGGCGCCGCGTCCTTCGAGCGCGTCCCGCCCCAGGACCTCGACGCCGAGCAGTCCGTCCTCGGCGGCATGCTCCTGTCCAAGGACGCCATCGCCGACGTCGTCGAGATCCTCAAAGGGCGCGACTTCTACAAGCCGTCGCACGAGACGATCTACTCGGCGATCCTCGACGTCTACGCCAAGGGCGAGCCCGCCGACCCCATCACGATCGCCGCCGAGCTCACCAAGCGCGGCGAGATCAACAAGGTGGGCGGGGCCTCGTACCTGCACACCCTCGTTCAGACCGTGCCGACCGCGGCGAACGCCGAGTACTACGCCGAGATCGTGCACGAGCGCGCGGTGCTGCGCCGGCTGGTCGAGGCGGGGACGCGGATCACGCAGATGGGGTACGCGGGCGACGACGACGTCGACGAGATCGTCAACCGCGCCCAGGCCGAGATCTACGCCGTCACCGAGCAGCGCACCAGCGAGGACTACCTCCCCCTCGGCGACATCATGGAGGGCGCGCTCGACGAGATCGAGGCGATCGGGTCGCGCAGCGGGGAGATGACCGGTGTGCCGACCGGCTTCACCGACCTCGACTCCCTCACCAACGGCCTGCACCCCGGTCAGATGATCGTCATCGCGGCCCGTCCCGCCATGGGCAAGTCGACGCTCGCGCTGGACTTCGCGCGCGCGGCGTCGATCAAGAACAACCTCGCCAGCGTCATCTTCTCCCTCGAAATGGGCCGCAACGAGATCGCGATGCGCCTGCTGTCCGCCGAGGCCCGGGTCGCCCTGCACCACATGCGCTCCGGCACGATGACCGACGAGGACTGGACGCGGCTCGCCCGCCGGATGCCCGAGGTCTCCGCCGCGCCCCTCTACATCGACGACTCGCCGAACCTCTCGATGATGGAGATCCGCGCGAAGTGCCGGCGCCTCAAGCAGCGCAACGACATCAAGCTCGTCATCATCGACTACCTCCAGCTGATGCAGTCCGGCGGCAAGGGGCGCTCCGAGAGCCGCCAGCAGGAGGTCTCCGACATGTCCCGGAACCTCAAGCTCCTCGCCAAGGAGCTGGAAGTCCCGGTCATCGCGCTCTCGCAGCTGAACCGAGGCCCCGAACAGCGCACCGACAAGAAGCCGATGGTCTCCGACCTGCGAGAATCCGGCTCCATCGAGCAGGACGCCGACATGGTCATCCTGCTGCACCGCGAGGACGCCTACGAGAAGGAGTCCCCCCGCGCGGGCGAGGCCGACATCATCGTCGGCAAGCACCGCAACGGCCCGACCGCCACGATCACCGTCGCGTTCCAGGGCCACTACTCCCGCTTCGTGGACATGGCCCAGACCTGACGGGCGCTAGCGCCTCGTCGCGTACCTCGTCAGGATCACGCCGCCGGGGAGTGTCCGGGTCTCCACCAGGTTCAGGTTCACCCAGTTGTCCAGGGCGGTGAAGAAGGGGGTGCCGCCGCCCAGCAGGACGGGGGCGGTGGCCAGGACGTACTCGTCGACCAGCCCGGCCCGTACGGCCGCGCCGGCGAGGGTCGCGCCGCCGATCTCCATCGGGCCGCCGTCCTCGGCCCGCAGGCGGGTGATCTCGGCGACCGCGTCGCCGGTGACCAGGCGGGTGTTCCAGTCGACCTCGTCGAGCGTCGAGGAGAACACCACCTTCGCCATGTCCCGCCAGCGGCGCGCGTACACGATCTCCGCCGGGGTGGCGTCGGGGTGCTGGTCGGCGGTCGGCCAGTGGGGCCTCATCGTCTGCCACAGCTTGCGCCCGTACAGCGACAGCTCGGTCTCCTGCAACTGCTCGGTCCAGAACTGGAACAGCTCGTCGCTCGGCACGCTCCAGCCGATGTCGTCGCCGGGCGCGGCGATGTAGCCGTCCAGGGACACGTTCATGCCGTAGATCAGTTTCCGCATGGCGCAAGCCTCCCGTGAGTGGGTCTCACGCGTACGGACCGGCGCGGTGCGGGAAACTCATCGGTGAGGTCCCGCACCGCTGGGGACCGGGGTCAGTAGTCCCAGACGGCCGGTACGAAACGGAAGGCGTTCCCGGCGGTCGCCACGCGGCAGACGGACGGGAACGGCAGGTGGGAGGCGACCAGTTGGCCGCCGGTCGCGGACAGCTCCGTCAGGAGGTCGGTCCGGACGCGGGCCGAGAGCTCGGGGTCGTGGTCGAAGCCGTTGTGCCAGTCCGGTTTGTCGAACCCGCACTGGAACACGGCGTCCCCGGCGAACGTCAGCTGCTCACCGCCGGACTCCAGACGCACGACGCTGTGGCCGGGGGTGTGCCCGCCGGTCCGGCGGATCAGGACGCCCGGAGCCACCTCGTACTCCGTCTCGAACGGCCGCAACTGGCCCCGGTACACCTCCAGGAACCGCGACGCGGTCGTGCGGAGCACGTCCGGGACCGGGGTCGGCATGACCGTGCGGGAGAAGTCCGGCGCCGCCCAGAACTCGGCCTCGGCGGACGCGAGATGGACCCGCAGGTCCGTACGGAGCCGGCCGCGCAGGCCCTCGACGAGGAGTCCGCCGATGTGGTCCATGTGCAGGTGGGTGAGGACGACGTCGGTGACGGACGCGGGGTCGATGCCGGCGGCGTCCAGGCGCGTCGCCAGCTGGCCGGCGCGCGGGAAGCCCGGGAACTCCGTCCCGAGCCCGGAGTCGACGAGGATCGTCCGGCCGCCGCTGCGCACGACGGCCACGTTCAGCGGCCAGTCGATCACCTCGGGGGACAGGAACATGTCGCTGAGCCAGGCCGACAGATCGGTGGCGGTGGCGTTGGTGGCGAGCGTCTCGGGGGAGATCGGCAGCACGCCGTCGCTGATCATCAGGACGTCGATGTCGCCGACCTTCAGCGCGTAGCGCGACGGGACTAACTCGTCGTACTTCGGCGCGACGGGGCGTGCTGTGTCTGTCCGGCTCATCGTGCTCTCCTCTGTGAAGTGCTGGCTCAGCTATGACCGGGGAGCCTCCCGGTCTGTGACAGCGGTCGGGGAAATGGATTCGACGCGGCCCCGGCGGGCGGGTGGACTGGGCGCATGACGACACCTCAGGAAGAGCTGCTCCCCAGTACGCGCCGCGCGCTGCTGCACCGGATCGCCGTCGCCCAGGCGGAGGGTCGGGCGCCGTCGCTCGTCGCCGCCGTGGTGCGGGGCGGGCGGATCGTGTGGGAAGGGTCCCGGACCTCGGTGGACGGGCACGGGCCGGACGGGGACGTGCAGTACCGGATCGGGTCGATCACCAAGACGTTCACGGCCGTCCTCGTGATGCGGCTGCGCGACGAGGGGCTGCTCGACCTCGGGGACCCGCTGGAGAAGCACCTCGCCGGGACCGGGGTGGGGGAGGTGACCGTCGCCGAACTGCTCGCGCACACCGGCGGGCTCGCGGCGGAGTCGCCGGGCCCCTGGTGGGAGCGGACACCGGGGGCGCTGCGGCCCGAGCTCGCCGACGTGCTGGGCGAGCGGCCCACCCTGCACCCGGGCGGGCGCCGCTTCCACTACTCCAACCCCGGCTACACCCTCCTCGGCGCCCTGGTCGAGGAGGTGCGCGGAGCCCCGTGGGAGGAGGTACTCCGGCGTGAAGTGCTCGAACCCCTGGGCCTCACCCGCACGGGCGCTCGCCCCGAGATGCCGTACGCCGGTGGCTGGGCGGTGCATCCCTGGGCCGACGCGATGCTCCCCGAGCCCGTGGAGGACCTCGGCCGGATGGCCCCGGCGGGACAGCTCTGGTCGACGACACGGGACCTGGCGAGGTTCGCCGTGTTCCTGACGGACGGCGACGACAGGGTTCTGAGCGCCGCGACGGTACGCGAGATGCGGGCCCCCGCCGCGCCGTCCGAGGCCGAGGACCTCGCCGTCGGCGCCGGGTACGGGCTCGGGCTCCAGGTCCAGCACCAGGACGGCCGCGCTCTCGTGGGGCACTCCGGCTCCCTGCCCGGCTTCCTGGCCAACCTGACGATCGCCGTGGCCGACGACGTCGCCGCGGTCGCCCTCGCCAACTGCACCTCAGGGCCCCTGCTGGCCTCTCTGGGCGCCGATCTCGTCCGGATCGTCGCCGAGGCCGAACCCCGCATCCCCGAGCCCTGGAAGCCCCTCACGGCCGTCGACCCGGGCACGCTGGAGCTGGTCGGCCAGTGGTACTGGGGGACCCACGCGTTCGGGCTGCGCTGGACCGCGGACGGCCTGCTGTCCCTGGAGCCCCTGAGGCGCGCCGGCCGGCAGTCCCGCTTCGAGCCCGCCGCCGACGGCACTTGGACCGGCCTGGAGGGCTACTACGCCGGTGAACGCCTGACCCCGGTACGCCGCCCGGACGGCTCGCTGAGCCACCTGGACCTCGGCTCGTTCGTGTTCACACGGCAGCCGTACGACGACGATGCGGCGGTGCCGGGCGGGGTGGACCCGGAGGGGTGGAGGGGGATCGGCTGAGGCGTGTTTCACGTGAAACATGGGCTGCGGTGTGTTTCACGTGAAACGTGAGGGGTGGCGTGTTTCACGTGAAACGTACGGGTCGGTGTGTTTCACGTGAAACGTCTACAGCGCCCGCTTGAACCCCACGTGCGACGCCTCGAACCCCAGCCGCTGGTAGAACCGGTGCGCGTCCACCCGGCTCGCGTCCGACGTCAGCTGCACCAACTGGCAGCCCGCCCGCCGTGACTCCTCCACCGCCCACTCGATGAACCGCGTCCCCAGCCCGCCGCCCCGCTCGTCGGCCCGTATCCGCACCGCCTCGATGATCGACCGTGTGCTGCCCTTCCGGGAGAGCCCCGGAACGATCGTGAGCTGGAGCGTCCCGACGACCTCGCCGCCGCGTACGGCGACGACGAGGCGCTGGTTGGGGTCCTTGTCGAGCCGTTCGAAGGCGGCGCGGTACGGCGTGAGGTCGTCCGGCGATTCCCGTTGCGCGCCCAGCGGATCGTCCGCGAGGAGGGCGACGATCGCGGACAGGTCGTCGGGCTCGGCGCCGCGGATGGTCAGGTCGGCCGTCTCAAGATCTTCCATGGTCGGAAGCCTAGGCGCGTCGGGTCACGCGGAGGCCGACGCCTGCTCGACGACCTGGACGAACGGGGCCAGCTTCGGGTCGAGGGCCGCCGTGTCGAGCGCCTCGCGCAGTGCCCGGTCGTTGGTCGGCCGGGCCTCGTCCAGCAGTTTCCGGCCCGCCTCGGTGACGTTCGTGTAGATGCCCCGGCGGTCGGTGGGGCAGAGGTAACGCTCCAGGAGGCCGCGGTCCTCAAGGCGGGTGACGAGGCGGGTCGTGGCGCTCTGGCTGAGGACGACCGCGTCGGCGACCTGCTTCATCTGGAGGTGGCCGCCGTCGCCGTCGTGCTGGCGGCTGAGCACGTTCAGCAGGGAGTACTCGCGCACGCTCAGGTCGTGCCCCGCCTGGAGGGCGCGTTCGATGTGGCCCTCGATCCTGCCGTGCAGCAGCGAGAGGGCGCACCAGCCCTGGGCGAGGTCGGTGAGCGCGGGGTCCGTCGCGGGCATGGGCGTCCTCCTCCGTCCGGGAGCGGCTGAGAACCAGGATAGGCCAGCCCCGCGATAGTCGGCGCTTGCATATAACCCGCGTCTGCAATTAATGTCGATGGAGGTAAAGCGCTTCTGCAATCGATTGGGAAGGTGTCACCCTCCATGCCTCTAGCGCTCCTGGCTCTCGCGATCGGGGCCTTCGGTATCGGCACGACCGAGTTCGTGATCATGGGACTGCTCCCCGAGGTCGCCGCCGACTACGGGGTCTCCATCCCCACCGCGGGCTACCTAGTGACCGGCTACGCCCTCGGCGTGATGATCGGCGCCCCGCTGATGACCGCGCTCGGCACGAAGATCTCGCGCAAGCGGATGCTGATGCTGCTGATGGGGCTGTTCATCGCGGGCAACGTGCTCTCCGCCGTGGCCCCCGTCTTCTCCGTGATGCTGATCGGCCGCGTCGTCGCCTCCCTCGCGCACGGCGCCTTCTTCGGCATCGGCGCGGTCGTCGCGGCCGACCTGGTCGCCCCGGACAAGAAGGCCGGCGCCATCGCGATGATGTTCACCGGCCTGACCGTCGCCAACGTCGTCGGCGTCCCCCTCGGCACGCTCGTCGGGCAGCACGTCAGCTGGCGCGTCACCTTCGCCCTCGTCGCCGCGCTGGGCGTGGTCGGCCTCGCCGGGGTCGCCCGGCTCGTCCCCGACCTGCCCAGGCCGCAGGGGGTGCGGCTGCGGCACGAACTCGCTGTGTTCCGCAACGCCCAGGTCCTGCTGGCCATGGCGATGACCGTCCTCGGCTTCGGCGGCGTCTTCGCGGCGATCACCTACGTCGCCCCGATGGCCACCCACGTCACCGGCTTCGCCGACAGCTCGGTCACCTGGCTCCTGGTCCTCTTCGGCCTCGGCATGGTCGCGGGCAACCTCGTCGGCGGCCGGTACGCCGACCGCGCGCTCATGCCCATGCTGTACGTCTCCCTGGGCGCCCTGGCGGTCGTCCTGGCCCTCTTCACCCTCACCGCCCACCACAAGGCGCTCGCGGCCGTCACGATCGCGCTGATCGGCGCCCTGGGCTTCGCGACCGTGCCGCCGCTCCAGAAGCGCGTCCTGGACCAGGCCCACGGCGCCCCGACGCTCGCCTCGGCCGTCAACATCGGCGCCTTCAACCTCGGCAACGCGCTCGCGGCCTGGCTCGGCGGCCTCGTCATCGACGCGGGCCACGGCTACACCTCGCCGAACTGGGTCGGCGCCGCCCTCGCCGGGTCCGCGCTCCTGCTCGCGGTCCTGTCGGCGGCGCTGGAACGCCGTGAGGGCGGCCCGAGTGCGGTGATCACCGGCTCCGGGGCCACGGCGCGTCAGGAGACCGCCGTCCAGCGCTGAACCACCGATGCCGGTCCCCCTGACGTCAGGGGGACCGGCATCGGTGGTTCACCCCGCCGCGACCGTCAGCGGAGCGAACCGCCTGGTCCAGTCGCCGGGGAGGCCCGGGATGCCGTACGTCATCACGGAGTTGAAGGCGACCGACTCCAGGCCCTGCGCCTTCAGCCAGCCCAGCAGCTCCTCGTGCCGTACGTCGATGTCCGTGCGCAGCCGGCGGTCCGTGTGGGCCGCGAGGGAGGCGACGAGGGACTTGGCGGTCTCCGTGTCGCGGGCGACGAGCGGGCCCACGACGTGGGTGTCCATGTTGGGCCAGGCGCCCGCGTACCCCACGATCCGGCCGTCGGTCACGGCGACCCTCAACTGGTCGGCGAACGCGGGCAGGCGGGCGAGCATGCGGGTGCGGTCCGCGCCGAACACCTCCTCGTCCAGCCGCAGGATCTCCGCGAGGTCCTCGGCCGTCGCCGCCCTGGTCGCCACCGAGGGGGGCGGGCCCGTCGGGGTGAAACGGCCGACCAGCATCTCGGCGCGGCCGGTCGCCTTGAAGCCCAGTTCCTCGTACAGCGGGCGGCCGTTCGGCGTCGCGTGCAGGGTCAGCGGGGTGGGGGCGTGCTCCGCGAGCACATGCCGCATCAGCCTGCGGCCCACGCCCTGGCGGGCATGCCGTTCGGCGACCAGGACCATGCCGATCGCCGCGAGGTCGGGGCGCTCCTGAGGGCCGTACTCGGTCACGACGCACGCGGTGATCAGGCCGCCGGCGGGGTCATCGATGCCGTAGCCCTTCCCGGCGGTGAGGAGGAGGCCCCACTTGTGCTCCTCGCGTGGCCACCCCCGNNCACGCGAGGAGGTCACTGCGCGTCAGACGGCGGATGGGGAGAGCGGTGGGGGAAGGAGTCGACACGCAGGTCAGGCTGTCCGACGGGTGGGGCCGGCGTCCACCTGTTTCCGTGGAGACATACGCGGTTTTGGCCATGCCAGGGGAACATGCCCGGCGATCAGGGGGGAGACTTCATGTTTCACGTGAAACCAGCAAACGAAGAGGACGTTTCACGTGAAACATCGGGAGGTGAAGGGCCGTAGGTCGGCGGAATCGCGTTACACGCGGAGGGAGGGATCTGGGGGATGTCTACGAATTGGCGGTCCGCGCCCGGTAGTTGAGTGAAACGGTGAATCGCCCCTGGGTAAGACCCTGGTGAGGGGAAGGCGGGGCTTGTGTGGTCCACTGCGCCCGGTATGGTCGACTCCGATTGCGACGGAGATGAGGCGACGCAGCAGCCTAACGGGACGGAGAGATCGAGGACCCGCATTCGCGGTGATACGGACTGGGCATCCGGGTGGGGGTGGGATGCTGCGCTGTGGGTGAAGCGGCTGCGGAACTGAACAGGTAGGCAAGGCCGTTTGCAGGGGGAGCAGGCACTTCCCGAGGCAGGGAGTGCGGACCGACCGAAAGATGTTCGAGGCGAGGCACACCATGGACGCTCCGGCCACCACGTCGGCCGACAACGGCACGTCCGGCGGCGGAGACGGCTGGTTCAAGCCGCGCAAGCAGCCGACGGCGGGTACCGGCACGGACCCGCAGGGCCCCGAGCAACGAGGCACGGAACCGCAGGCCACGGAAGGCCGCCGCTTGGCCGGACTCCGCCCGGTGGGCAGGGGGACGGCTGCTGCGGGGGGTTCTGGCATGGCGGTTCCGGGGGCGGCGGCTTTCGGCGGAACGGCTTCTGGC
>NZ_LIRL01000176.1 GCF_001419795.1 Streptomyces niveiscabiei | reverse complement strand
GGGAGAGGCCGTGCGGGCGGATCCTCGGGGTGCGCGTGGGGGGTGCGGGGTGCGCGTGGGGAGTGCGCGTGGGGGTGCGCCCTGCCCCTCTCCCGGTGCGAGGCCGGGAGAGGGGAGACCAACTGGCCTGTGTCGCTCAGCCGTTGACGGCCGGGATCACCGTCGTGCCGTACGCGTCGATGACCGCTTCCTGCGCGTCGTGCATGTCGTAGAGGGCGAACTGGTCGACGCCCAGGGCCCGTAGCGCGTTCAGCTTCTCGACGTGCTGTTCGGGGGTGCCGATGACGCAGAAGCGGTCGACGATCTCGTCCGGGACGAACTGGGTGTCGGGGTTGCCGCTGCGGCCGTGGTGCGAGTAGTCGTAGCCCTGGCGGGCCTTGATGTACTCGGTGAGTTCTTCCGGGACTTGGGAGGAGTGCTCGCCGTACTTGGAGACGAGGTCGGCGACGTGGTTGCCGACCATCCCGCCGAACCAGCGGCACTGTTCGCGCGCGTGGGCGAGGGCCTCGGGCGAGTCGTCGGCGGTGACGTACGCGGGTGCGGCGACGCAGATCTTGACGTCACCGGGGTCGCGTCCGGCGGCGACGGCGGCGTCCTTGACGGCCTTCACCATGTACTCGGTGAGGTAGAGGTCGGCGAGCTGGAGGATGAACCCGTCGGCCTCCTCGCCGGTCATCTTGAGGGCCTTGGGCCCGTACGCGGCCATCCAGACCGGGAGCCTGGCATCTTCCTTGATCCAGGGGAACTTGACGACGGTGCCGCCGCCGAGGTCCGCCTCCTGGCCGGAGCCGAGCGCGCGGATGACCTTCATCGCGTCGCTGATCCGGGCCAGCGTGTTGGGAGTTCGCCCGGCGACGCGCATCGCGGAGTCGCCGCGTCCGATGCCGCAGACGGTGCGGTTGCCGAACATGTCGTTGAGGGTGGCGAAGGTGGAGGCGGTGACCTCCCAGGTGCGGGTGCCGGGGTTGGTGACCATCGGCCCGACCGTCAACTTCGAGGTCTGGGACAGGATCTGACTGTAGATCACGAATGGTTCCTGCCACAGCACGGCGGAGTCGAAGGTCCAGCCGTACGTGAAGCCGTTCTCCTCGGCCCGCTTCATCAGCTCGATGACGCGCGAGGCGGGCGGGTCGGTCTGGAGGACAAGTCCGAAGTCCATGGGCGCCACTCCCTAGATGAGGTACTGACAGGTGGAGCGCGGGGTGTAGGCGCCGTGTCCGGCGCGTCCGGTGAACTCCCGCTCGGTGATGACGAGTTCGCCGCGCGAGAGCACGGTCTCGACGCGTCCGGTGAGCCGCTTGCCCTCGTACGCCGAGTAGTCGACGTTCATGTGGTGGGTCTCGGCGGAGACGGTCTGCTGGGCGTGCGGGTCGTAGATGACGACGTCGGCGTCGGCGCCGGGGGCGATGGTGCCCTTCTTCGGGTAGAGGCCGAACATGCGGGCCGGGGTGGCGCAGGCGATCTCGATCCAGCGGCGGCGCGAGATGTGTCCGTCCACAACTGCCTGGTGCAGCAGGTCCATTCGGTTCTCGACGCCCGGCAGACCGTTGGGGATCTTCGAGAAGTCCCCGCGCCCCAGCTCTTTCTGGCCCACGAAGCAGAAGGGGCAGTGGTCGGTGGAGACGACCTGGAGGTCGTTGGTGCGCAGGCCCTGCCAGAGCTTCGCCTGGTGCTCGCGGGGCCGAAGTGGCGTGCTGCACACGTACTTGGCGCCCTCGAAGTCCGGTTCGGCGAGGTTGTCGGTCGACAGGAACAGGTACTGCGGGCAGGTCTCGCCGAAGACGTTGAGCCCTTCGTCGCGTGCCCGTGCCAGCTCGGCCACTGCCTCCATGGCCGAGACGTGCACGACGTACAGTGGGGCTCCGGCGACCTGCGCGAGCCTGATCGCGCGGTGGGTGGCCTCGGCTTCGAGGAGCGCCTTGCGGACCTCGCCGTGGTAGCGGGGGTCCGTCTCCCCGCGTTCCAGGGCCTGTTGGACGAGGACGTCGATGGCGATGCCGTTCTCGGCGTGCATCATGATCAGCCCGCCGTTCTCGGCGGAGCGCTGCATGGCGCGCAGGATCTGGCCGTCGTCGCTGTAGAAGACGCCGGGGTAGGCCATGAACTGCTTGAAGGAGGTGACGCCTTCCTCGACGAGGAGGTCCATCTCCTTGAGCGTCTCGTCGTGGACGTCGGAGACGATCATGTGGAAGGCGTAGTCGATCGCGCAGTTGCCCTCGGCCTTGGCGTGCCAGGCGTCGAGGCCCTCGCGCAGGGTGTGGCCGACGCTCTGCACGGCGAAGTCGACGATGGTCGTCGTACCGCCCCAGGCGGCGGCGCGAGTGCCGGTCTCGAAGGTGTCGGCGGCGAAGGTGCCGCCGAACGGCAGCTCCATGTGGGTGTGGGCGTCAACTCCCCCTGGGATGACGTACTTTCCGGTCGCGTCCAGGACCCGTTCGGCCGTCCACGCCTCGGCCGACGGGGTGCCGGTGGCGGCGAGGGCGGCGATCCGGCCGTCCTCGATCAGGACGTCGGCGTGGATCTCGTCGGACGCGGTGACGACGAGACCGCCGCGGATGACGGTACGACTGCTCATGTGCTCCCAACTCCAGTCTCACAAACGGTTGTCGTGTCGCGCGCGGGCCCGGCCCCCGTGGCACCGGGCCCGCGCGCGGCGCCGGTCAGGGAGCGGTCAGCGGGCCGTAGGCGTCGGTGCGGCGGTCGCGGTAGAACTGCCAGCGGTCGCGGACCTCGCGCAATTTCGCCAAGTCCAGGTCGCGGACGACGAGTTCGGTCTCCTTGTCGCTCGCGACCTCGCCGACGAACTGGGCTTCCGGGTCCACGAAGTAGGAGGTGCCGTAGAAGTCGTTGTCGCCCAGCTCCTCGACACCGACCCGGTTGATGGCGCCGATGAAGTACTCGTTGGCGACGGCCGCCGCCGGCTGCTCCAACTGCCAGAGGTACGCGGAGAGTCCGCGCGAGGTCGCCGACGGGTTGAAGACGATCTCGGCGCCCGCGAGCCCCAACGCCCGCCAGCCTTCGGGGAAGTGGCGGTCGTAGCAGATGTAGACGCCGATCCTCCCGGCCTTCGTATCGAAGACCGGCCAGCCCGCGTTGCCGGGGCGGAAGTAGAACTTCTCCCAGAATCCCTTGACTTGGGGGATGTGGTGCTTGCGGTACTTGCCGAGGTAGGAGCCGTCCGCGTCGATGACGGCGGCGGTGTTGTAGAGGACGCCGGGCTGTTCCTCCTCGTACATCGGCAGCACGAGGACGATGCCGTGCTCCTTCGCGAGCGCCTGGAACCGCTGGACGATCGGCCCGTCGGGGATCTGCTCGGCGTACTCGTAGAACGCGGGATCCTGCACCTGGCAGAAGTACGGCCCGTAGAACAGCTCCTGGAAGCACAGGACTTGGGCCCCCTGCGCGGCGGCGTCGCGCACCGCCTGCTCGTGCACCTGGATCATCGACTCCTTGTCGCCGGTCCAGGCGGTCTGGAAGATCGCGGCACGGATCACTCTGCTCATCGGGACCTCCGGTCGCTGGGTGTGCGAGGAGCCTAGGTAGCCCGGGAGCCCGGTTTGAGGTGCAGCGTGTCACGTCCGGGGGCGTTTCGCGTGCCACGGTGTCACGCTCTCTTCGGCCCATGTTTCACCGCCGTTTTCGCAGGTGGTTCTGTGTTTCAGCGCTGTTGCGCGTCGTGCGCGAGGAGTGCGATGTGCACGGACGCCGCCTGTTCGAAGTCGTCCAGGTCGACGCCGAGGCGGGTCTGTATCGCCTCCAAGCGGCGGTAGAGGGCGGGCCGGGAGACGTGGTGGAGCTGGGCGGTGCGCGACTTGTTGCGGCCGGTCGCGAGATACGTCCGCAGCACGGCGACCAGATCCTCGTCGACGGCGCCCAGCAGCCCGTCCAACTCCCGCTCCGCGAAGGCCTGTACGTGGGGGTCGTCGCGCAACAGCCGGATCAGTCCCCGGAGATGGACGTCGCGCAGGCGTACGACGCCGGGGAGGTCGAGGGCGTCGCCCGCGCCGTCGACGGCGTCGGCGACGTGCCGTGCCTCGCGCAGCCCCGCGGGGACGTCCTCCCAGTTGCCGCGCGGCCCGGCGGAGGCGACGACGGCCGCGCCGAGGCGGGCGGCGAAGTGCGCGGCGAGCGCGTCGGCGTCCTGGTCGCGGGCGAGGCTGAGCAGGACGGCGGTGAGCCCGTCGGCGAGTTCGGCGACGAGCCCGGGCAGCCCCAACAGCCGTAGTGTGCGCTCCAGTTCACCGGGGTCGCGGTCGCGCACGACGAGCGGGACGAAGGTCCGCCGGTTGACCGGCAGCCCGGCGGCCCGTGCCCTGGGCAGAAGCTGGCGGGCCGGTACGACGCCGGAGACGAGGTCGGTGAGCAGGCTCTGCGCGGACTGCTCCTCCCAGGTGGGGGCGGCGCCCAGCATGCGGTGCAGGACGAGGGCCTCGGCGGCCCGGTCGGCGAGGAGGCGTCCGCCCGCGGTGTCGCCCCGGTAGCCGCACAGCACGATCTGCCCCCAGCGTTCGCCCCGGCCGCCGAGTTCGGCGCGGATCCAGCCGTCGCCCTCCCGGCCGCCGGCCTGCCGGGCGATGCGTTCCCAGTCGCGCAACACGTCGTCCACGGCGGGGCGTTCACCGGCGGTGGCGAGGACGCGGTGGGCGAGGTTGGTGACGACGACGGGGCAGCCGCTGTGCTGGGCGACCTCGTCGAGGAGCCGTTGCAGCGGGGCGCCCGCGGTGATGAGGCCGGTCAGCGCGGTGCGGACGGCCTCCGAGAGGCTGACGGCGGCGAACTTCCGCCGGACCAGCCGGGATTGGACCTCCTCGGTCAACTCCGCGAAGGGGAAGGGCCGATGGAGGACGACGAGGGGCAGTCCGCAGCGTTCGGCGGCCCTGCGCATCGCGTCCGGCGGGGTGGGGAAGGCGCGGCCGAGCCCGAGGACGACGGCCGCGGCCTCCGCGCGGTACAGGGAGTGGATGTACTCGGCCTGCGCGCCGTCGTCACCGGCGAGCAACACGCCGGTGGTGAGGACCATTTCGCCGCCGCTGAGCATCACCCCGACGTCGGGTGCCTCGGCGACGTGCACCCAGCGCACCGGCCGGTCGAGCTGTCCGGCGCCGGCCACCACCTCGGGCTCGCCGGCCAGCACCCGTTCCAGGGAGAGGACCTGACGGACCGACAGGGCTGGTTCCAAGGTGGTGGTCATGGCGTCGTTCCTTCGTTACCGCGTACTCCTGAGAGCGCTGTCGAGGATCGCGGCGCCTTCCTCGGCCTCCGCGACGGTCAGGGTGAGCGGCGGTGCGACGCGCAGCGCGCTGGTGGCGTGCCCGCCGCCCTTGCCGATGAGCAGTCCGCCCGCGCGGGCCGCCTCCAGGACGGCGGCGGCACGCTCCAAGTCGGCGTCGTCCGTGCCGGGTTTGACGAGTTCGACGCCGATCATCAGTCCCCGGCCGCGTACTTCGCGGACGCCGGGGTCCAACGCGGCGGCGGCGCGCAGCCGTTCGAGGAGGAGGCCGCCGACGCGGCGGGCGTTGCCCTGGAGGTCGTGCTCCAGCAGGTAGGTGAGGTTGGCGAGCCCGGCGGCCATGGTGAGCTGGGTGCCGCCGAACGTCGAAATACTGTTGGAGTCCAGGCAGTTCATGATCTCGGCGCGGGCGATGACGCCGCCGATCGACGTGCCGTTGCCGATGCCCTTGGCGAAGGTGACGATGTCCGGCGGCCCGCTGCGGGCATGCGCCTGCCAGCCCCAGAAGTGGTCGCCGGTGCGGCCCCACCCGGTCTGCACCTCGTCGGCGATCCACAGGATGCCGCGCTCGCGCAGGACTTCGCGGAACGCCGCGTACAGGCCGTCCGGCGGGGAGGTGAACCCGCCGACGCCCTGGATCGGTTCGGCGATCAGCGCGGCGGGCGGGCGGGTGTGGCCGAGGAGGTCCTTCAGGTCGTCGACGCAGGCCGCGGTGAACGCCTCGTCGTCCAGGTGCGCGTAGGGGCCCCGGGTGCGGACGCCGCCGTGCACGTACAGCGTCTGGAGCGGGGACAGGGAGGTCGGGGACCAGCCCTTGTTGCCGGTGATGCCGACCGTGCTGAACGAGCGGCCGTGGTAGCTGTTGCGCATCGCGAGCACGGTGTTGCTGCGCCGGTACGCCGTCGCGAGCAGCAGCGCGGTGTCGTTGGCCTCGGTGCCGGAGGTCGTGAAGAAGACGCGCGCGTCCGGGATGCCCGACAACTGGCCGATGCGCTCGGCGAGTTCGACCATCGGGCGGTTCAGGTACAGGGTGGACGAGTGGATGATCCGCCCGGCCTGGTCGCTCACCGCCTTCGTCACCTCGGGCAGGGCGTGCGCGGTCATCGTGGTGAGGATGCCGCCGAAGAAGTCCAGGTACCTGGTGCCGTCGGCGCTCCACACGTACCGGCCCTCGCCGTGCGTGATCTCCAGCGGCTCCTCGTAGTACAGCGCGAGCCAGTCCGGCATGACGGCTCGGTGGCGGGCGTACAGATCGCTCACGGCTTCACCAGTCCTTCGTAGGCGTCGGGACGGCGGTCGCGGTAGAAGGCCCACTGCTGCCGTACGTCCTCGATCAGGTCGAAGTCGAGGTCGCGGACGACGAGTTCCTCGTCCTGGTCGCTCGCGGTCCCTCCCACGAACTGTCCCCGCGGATCGACGAAGTAAGACGTCCCGTAGAAGTCGTTCTCGCCGTACTCCTCGCGGCCCACCCGGTTGATCGCCGCGACGAAGTACTCGTTCGCGACGGCCGCCGCCGGCTGCTCCAACTGCCAGAGGTACGCGGAGAGTCCGCGCGAGGTCGCCGACGGGTTGTAGACCAACTGGGCGCCGTTGAGGCCCAGTTGCCGCCAGCCCTCCGGGAAGTGGCGGTCGTAGCAGATGTA
>NZ_LIRL01000175.1 GCF_001419795.1 Streptomyces niveiscabiei | reverse complement strand
GGGCGGGGGCGCTCGCGCCGTCGGTGGACGGGGTGTGGCTCGCGCCGGCGACGGGCACGGGGGCGCTGGCACCGGCGACGGATGCGGGGGCACCCACGCCGGCGACGGGCAGACCACCGTTCCCGGCCGGATTCAAGGCGGGACTCACGGCCGGATTCAGGGCCGGGTTCAAGGCGGGGTTCAGGGCAGGGTTCAGGGCGGGTACGAGAGCCGGCGCGAACGCCGGTGCCAGGCCCGGCGCGGGCGTCGCGGGCGCGGGCGCCCAGTCCAGCTCCAGTTCGACGCCCCCGGCCCGGACCCGGAGCCGTGCCGGGGTCTCGGGCAGCCCGGCGAGCAGATCAGCGGCAGCGTCCCGCACCCGCTCCAGCAGGTCGCCACCCTGCTCGTCGGCAACGCCCTCGGCTCCGACGGGGGCACCTCTCCCCACGGCCGCGTCTCTCCCGCCGGAGACATCTCCCGCGCCGGGGGCATCCACCCCGGCTGGAGCATCGCCTCCGGCAGGGGCATGGCCCTCGGCAGCGGGATGGCGTCCTGCGGCAGCACCACTCCCGGCGGCACCCTCGCCCCCGGCAACGCCAGCACCCCCGGCGACGGCATCTCCCCTGGCAGCGGCGCTGCGCTCAGCGGCAGCACCGCCCCCGACCGCGTCGGCGCCCTCGACGTCCGTACCCCCGCCGTCCGTACCCTCGGTATCCAACCCCTCAGCGGCCGTTCGCAAGGCGGTCACGGGGCTGCTCCTTCCGGTAGGAGGTCGCCGGGCGGCTCTGAGGTGACGTATTCCGCGCCGTACCGGGCGAAGCGGGCGTGGCGGTCGGTGCGGAGTTTGTCGCCCTGGAGGCCTGCGAGGTCGTCGAGGGTTGAGGTGATCGCGAGGCCTAGGCGGTGGGCCGCGGATGCGGGGTCGGTGTCGACGCCGCCGGTTGGTTCGAGCAATACGCCGTCCACGACGCCGAGTTCGAGGAGGTCCCGGGCGCGCAGTTTGAGGGACTCGGCGGCGCGGGGCGCCTGGGCGGGGTCCTGCCAGAGGATCGCCGAGCAGCCTTCGGGGCTGATGACGGAGTAGATCGCGTCCTGCCACATCAGGACGCGGTTGGCGACGGCGAGGGCGAGGGCGCCGCCGCTGCCGCCCTCTCCGGTGACGACGGCGACCACGGGGACCGGCAGTTCGGCCATGAGCTTGAGGTTCTCAGCGATGGCGATGGCCTGGCCCTGTTCCTCGGCCTGTCTGCCGGGGAACGCGCCGGGCGTGTCGATGAGGGTGATGACGGGGAGCCCGAGCTTCGCGGCGAGCCGCATGAGGCGGGCGGCCTTGCGGTACCCGGCGGGGCTCGGCATGCCGTAGTTGCGGCGGGCCAGCTCGGCGGGGTCGTGTCCTTTCTGGTGGCCGATGAGCACGACCGGCCGCCCGTCGAGGCGTCCGAGGCCGCCGACGACGGCGGGGCACTCCCCGGAGACCCGGTCGCCCGCCAGCTCACGGAAGTCGTCCAGGAGGAGGGCGGCGTAGTCGAGGGTGGTGGGCCGGCTGATGCGCCGGGCCCGCCGGACCACGCCGTGCGGGTCGTCGTGGCCGAGCCGCGCCGGGTCCCGTACGACGACCTCGTCGGCGGTGTCGCGGTCGCCCGCGGGGGTGCGGCGCCCGGGGAGGGCCGTACGCAGCAGCTTGCCCAACTCCGTACGGTGGCGGTCGCGGGGGCAGATGACGTCGATGAAGCCGCGCTCGTACAGGAACTCCGCGGTCTGGAAGTTCGGCGGGAGGGTTTCCTTGATGGTCTGTTCGACGACGCGGCGCCCGGCGAAGCCCAGGCGGGCGCGGGGTTCGGCGATGGTGACGTCGCACAGGGTGGCGAACGAGGCGGCGACCCCGCCGAACGTCGGGTCGGTGATCAGCGAGACGGTGAGGATGCCGGCCTCGTCGAGGCGGGCGAGCATCGCGCTGGTCTTGGCCATCTGCATCAGCGACAGCGCGCCCTCCTGCATGCGGGCGCCCCCGGAGGCGGTGACCAGCAGCAGCGGCGTACGGCGGGCGAGGGCGGTGTCGCCGATCCGGGTGATGATCTCGCCGACGACGGAGCCGAGGCTGCCGCCGAGGAACCGGAAGTCCATGCAGGCGACGATCACCGGGGCGCCGTCGATCTCGCCGGCGGCGCCGAGTACGGCCTCGTCGAGCCCGGTCCTGGCTCTGGCCTCGGCGAGGCGGCGGGGGTAGGGCTTGCTGTCGGTGAAGCCGAGCGGGTCGGCCGGTGTGACGTGGAAGGGCAGGAGTTCGAGGGAGCCGGGGTCGAGCAGGAGGCGCAGGCGCTCCCACGCGGTGAGTGCGCCGTGGTGGCCGCACTCGGGGCAGCAGCGCAGCGCGCGCCGCCAGCGGTTGCCGTAGACCAGGGTCCCGCAGCCGTCGCACCTCACCCAGTCGGGGTGGGCCGTGGCCTGGCTCGTTTCGAGGATGCCGCTCATGTCGAGGGTGCCGCCTCCAGGAGGTGCAGGTACGAGTTCACGGGCCGCATGTCCACCACGCGCAGGTCCGCCTTGCGGACGACGGCGGTGATGGTGTCGGTCGTGTGTTTCCTGCCGTCGGAGTTCAGCAGGAACAGGAGGTCCGTTCCTGTCGTGAACTTGATCTCGGGACTGCCGTCGATCATGTTGGTGATGATGAAGAACCTGCTGTCGGGGCGGCCCGCCCGGGCGGCGTTGCGCAGGGCGGTGACGGACTTCTCGTCGGCCCATTCGAGGATGTTCTTGAAGAGGTAGGCGTCGGCCTCGACCGGTATGCCCTCCAGGCAGCTCCCGCCGACGATCCGGGCCCGGGAGGCGAGTTCCCCTCCGGGGCGCAGCCGGCTGTCGGCCTCGGCGACGACGGGCGGCAGGTCGAACAGCACCCCGCTGAGGTCGGTGTTCTTCTCCAGCAGGGTGGCCAGGGTGTACCCGTGGCCGCCGGCGACGTCGACGAGCGTGCCGACTCCGCGCAGGTCGAGCGCGGCGGCGACGGCGTGGGTGGCGAGCCGGCTCAGCTCGGTCTGCGCCTTGTTGAAGACGGCGGCGGACTCGGGCCAGGTGGCGTGCAGGTAGGAGAAGAAGTCGGTGCCGTACCGCTCCTCGAAGCCGCCGCGCCCGTTGCGGACGGCCTCTTCGAGGTGGGGCCACAGTTCCCAGGTCCAGGGTTCGGTGACCCACAGGACGTAGTACTTGAGGCTGTTGGGGTCGTTCTCCCTGAGCAGCCGGGAGGTCGGGGTGTGCGCGTACCCGTTGTCGGTCTCGGTGAAGACGCCGTGCTGGGCGAGGGCCCGCAGCAGCCGGCCGAGCATCTCGGTGTCGACGCCGAGGACGGCGGCCAGTTCCCCCGGTGTCCTGGGCCGGTCGCCGAGTTCCTCGGCGACTCCGACGCGTACGGCGGCGCGCAGTGCTGCCGCTCCGGCGGCGTTGAGCGCGAGTTCCCGCACGCCGATGATCGCACCGTGATCGGTGATGTCCTTTTCCTGGATCGTCATCGCCTACTCCGTTCGCAACCTTTGTTTTCCGGCCTGCTGTTTCCCGTCCTGCTGTTTACCGTCCCGCTGTTTACCGTCCTGCGCGAGCTCCAAGATAGGGATCCGAGTCTCAAGAATCGGTCGAGAAATCTTTGAACGAATGGCGAGCGCCCACTCGAAAGCTCAAGGAGGTCTCGACATCGATTCAAGGGATACGGCGGACGATGGTGCCACAACCCGGCACGACCTCTCGCGATCTCCTTGGAGGTAGGGATGGCACAGGAAATCGCCCGGGCAGCTCTTGTCACGGGTGCCACGAGCGGGATCGGACTGGCCACGGCGAATCGCCTGGCCCGCACCGGCCACAAAGTCTTCATCTGTAGCCGTGACGGCGCCGCGGTCAAGGACACGGTGGAAAGGCTGCGGAAAGACGGCCACGAGGCCGACGGGGCGGTGTGCGACGTGACCGATGTCGCGCAGATCGAGCAGTTGGTGGCGACGGCGGCGAAATGTTTCGGGCCGATCTCCGTCCTGGTCAACAACGCCGGCCGCAGCGGCGGCGGCGAGACGGCGGGCATTCCGGACGAGCTGTGGCTCGATGTGGTGAACACCAATCTGAACAGCGTCTTCCTGATGACCAAGCGCGTCCTGACGACCGGCGGGATGCTCGGTCTGGCGCGCGGACGCATCGTCAACATCGCCTCGACCGGGGGGAAGCAGGGGGTCGTCCTGGGCGCCCCGTACACGGCGTCGAAGCACGGTGTCGTCGGCTTCACCAAGGCGCTCGGCCTGGAGCTCGCGAAGACGGGGATCACGGTCAACGCCGTCTGCCCGGGCTATGTGGAGACGCCCATGGCGCAGCGGGTGCGCGAGATCTACGCGGGTATCTGGGACATCTCCGAGGACGAGGTGCTCGCGAAGTTCAACACGAAGATCCCGATGGGGCGTTACGTCGACCCGGAGGAGGTCGCCGCGATGGTCGGCTACCTGGTCAGCGACGAGGCGTCCGTGGTGACGGCCCAGGCGATGAACGTGTGCGGGGGGCTGGGCAACTACTAGCCGGCAGCCGCCCTGGCCCGGGCCCGGACCAGGGCGGCGCGGCACGTCATCCGCCGCGGCCGGACGACAGGACGGCGCTGAGGTCCTCGCGTGCGGCGGCTTCGTCGAGGGCGGGGTCTCCGTCCAGGACGGCGTGATGGAGCCGTTGCAGGCGGGGGGAGGGTTCGAGGCCCAGTTCGTCCCGCATCCACTTGTGGAAGCTGCGGTACTTCTCCAGGGCCTTGCCCCGGTAGCCGGACCGGTACAGGGCCAGCATGTACAGGGCGTGGAGGTTCTCGTTGTCGTCGTAGCGGGCGGTCAGGGAGGCCAGCTCGCCGAGGGACTGGCGGTGGCGTCCGCGCCGCAGCTCGATCTCCAGGCGGCACTCCATGACCGTCAGGCGGGACTGTTCGAGGCGGGCGACCTCGGGCTCCAGCATCCGCCCGGCCTCGACGTCGGCGAGCACGTTGCCCCGCCACAGGCCCAGGGCCTGGTCGAAGATGCGGACCGCGCTCGCGTCGTCCCCTTCCTCCAGGGCGTCCATTCCGGCCTGTTCCAGCGACCTGAAGCGGTACAGGTCGAAATTCGCGTCGCGCAGAATCAGCGTGTAGCCGCCGTTCCGGGTGAGGAGCACATTTCTGGCCACCTTTCCGACGGGAATCTGGAGTGCTTCCGAGAGGAGTTTGCGCACCTGCACCACATAGGTTTGCAGTGTGGTCTGCACGCTCCTCGGTGGCCGGGTGTCCCAGATCTCGCTGATGAGCGATTCCGTCGACACGACCCGGTCCTCGTTCAGCAGCAGGAGCGAGATGAGCTGTTTCGGTTTGCGTGCCGAAGGAGTCGCGTCGCGGCCGTTCTCCGATAACGACAACGACCCAAGTATGCGAATGTCCACCCGTGTTCTCCCGATCTTGTTCGGAATTTGAACCATTCAGACAGGAGGGCGGTACAACGAGGACCGCAAACACTGAACCCCCGGCGCGGGTCTTGGCAACCCCCTGTTTTCAGTCAGCTGTGCGTGAAGATCTCATCGTCCTGATCATCTGTGCCGCGCGGTCGACGCCGTGGTCCCAACTTATCCCCACCTGGGGCGGCGGGCGGGATGTTGACGTTGCATCGAAACAAATTCGCCGGGTCGTGTACGGCTTTGAGCGCGGCCAGCCGCTGGAAAGCGGACGCTTCGTAGCATTCCCGGGTCTGCTCGGGGGCCCGCTCGTCGCCCTGGACGAAGTTGGGTGAGCGGCCGAGCGTCCAGGGCGCCGTGGTCCGGGTCACGCCGCGCGCCACGTCGTGGGCGGGGTCGCGGCCGGGCCCCTGCGGGAGGGTCACCACGCGCAGCACGTGCGAGGCGCCGCGGTGGCCCACCGCGTTGTCCGTCTCGGGCGGCCGGGACAGCGCCGCGCCCAGGTGGTTGAACTGCACCACCGCGAAGGCCCCGGAGCCGGGTCCGACCAGGTCGAGGACGGCGTCCGGGACCGACGGGGCGAACTCGCTCAGCATCGCGTTGGCGCAGTAGAAGTTCCGTGGCTGCTTCGGTTCGTTGTGGATGGTCCCGGAGGCGGTGAAGGGCATCTCACCGAGGGTGTCCACGAGCCGCGGCCCCAGCGCCCGCAGGGGCGCGACCAGGTGTTCTCCGCTCTCGACGCTGCCGAGGTGGGCGATGCGGACGTGCGCGAGGTGCCGGCCGCGCAGGGGCGGCGGCACGCCGGGCACGTCCGGCATCGGGATGAGGCCGATGCTGGAGCACATGGCGTCCGGCACGGTCTCGGTCCACTCCCGGTACGTCTTGAGGACGGCCGGGATGTACGGCGCGTCGAAGTACAGGCCGCCGCCGAAGAACCGGTCGACGGGGAAGAGCGCGAACTCCAGGCCGGTCACGACGCCGAAGTTGCCGCCGCCGCCCCGCACCGCCCAGAACAGGTCGTCGCCGGGGGTCAGGGTCCGCAGCTCGCCGTCGGCGGTGACCAGCTCCACGCGGCGTACGTGGTCGGCGGCGTAGCCGAAGCTGCGGCTCAGCAGGCCGAGGCCGCCGCTGAGCGTGTAGCCGACGACGCCGACGTCGGGCGAGGAGCCGCTGAGCGGCGCGAGGCCGTGTTCGGCGGCGGCGTCGATCACCTGCTCCCAGCGGGTCCCGGCCGCCGCCCAGGCGGTCCGCGAGACGGGGTCGATCCGGACCTCGGCCATCGGCGTCGTGTCGATGAGGACGCCGCCGTCGGTGGGGACGTTGAGGCCGTGGCCGGTGGCCTGGACGGCGACCGGGAGTCCGTGCCGGGCGGCGCGGCGGACCGCGAGCTGGACGTCGGCCGGGCGGCCGGCCCGCACGATCACGGACGGCCGGTGCAGGTAGGTGCGCTGGACGCCACTGCGGGCCGCGTCGTACCCGGCGTCCTCGGGGCCCAGCACGGTCCCGCCCGGGCTGCTGCGCAGGGACGTCATGCGCCGCTCCCCCGTCCCGGTGCCGCGAGGAGGTCGTCGCGGGTGACGGTGCGGTGCCGGACGCGCAGGCCGTCGGCAGAGCCGACCAGTTCGTCGCGCATCACGGTGCTGGTGGTCAGGGTGGTGACGCCGTCGACGGTGTCGAAGACCGGTACGTAGCACGTCGTCCGCACGACTCCCTCCGGGAGTGGTTCGACGATGACGTTGAACACGAAGTGCCTTCGGATGGCTCCCCTCTTGTCGAGGCGGGCCACGGCGTCGTTGCCCAGAGCCGCGAGGCCGCTCCTGCCCTCGATCGGGTCCGGTAAACCATTGGACGCGAAGACGCCGTCCTCGGTGAAGGTCTCCACCCACGCGGCGATGTCGCCGTCGTCCAGCGCCTGCATCTGGATCGCGTAGAACTGGTCGATCCGGGAACACATTTCGGCCGGTGCGTGTCCCTTGCCGGTGTTGTTTTCCATGGCTCCTTCTCTCAACCTAGGGGAACGCTCTGTCGTGCGGTGTCCAGGCGGCCGAGGTCGTCGCGCTCGATCTCCCGGGACATGACGCGCCAGGTGTCCTCGTGCCGGCGCAGGACGTCGGAGATCATGGCGGCCGACTGGAGGCAGGCGCCGCGCTCGGCGTCGACGACCAGGAAGAGGCCGTAGAACCGGGAGACGACCAGGTCGCCGCGGTGGGTGAAGGTGAATCCCTGGACGCAGTGGCGGCGCTGGACGCCCTTCTCGTGGAACGAGGCGTCCAGCTTCCAGACCTCGGGCTCGAACTGCGACTTCGGTACGGTCCGGCCGTCGCCGAGGACTTTCGTGGTGATCGTCGCGTCGTCGTCGAAGACCGCGAGCCACTCCTCGGTCAGGCCCCGGTCGCGGGCGTCGAGCTGGTCCAGGTAGAACCTCCTCAGCTCGTAGAAGATCTCCGGGGACACCGTTGATCCCTCGGTCGGCATCGTCATCCGTCCTCCTCGGGGGTCGCCCTGGCTAGGCCAGGCAGGTCGGCAGGCGGCCGTCGTTGAACCGGACCATCTCCTCGAACACGGCCGGTACGTCCAGTTCCGTACCGAGCGCCAGGTCCGGCCGCCGCAGCTCGAGGAACGCCCGGTGCAGGTTCCCGACCAGCCGCTCGGGGTCGACCAGCCCGCCGAAGTCGCCGGTGCCGCGCAGGCGGGCGATCTCCAAGGGCGTGAGCCCCTCGGCGACCCCCTCGGCGGCGAGGTCGAGGATCCAGCGCAGGTAGTCCTCCGTCCGGTCGAGGACCTCGGGGCCGCTGATCTCGCCGTGCCCGCCGACCACGGTCTCGGCCCCGAAGCCGCGCAGCCGCTCCAGGGCCGCGAGGGAGCCCCGTACGGAGCCCATCAGGCAGAACGGGGTGCAGCCGGGCAGGGCCACGTCGCCGGCGAACAGGACGCGCGCGTCGGGCAGCCAGACGACGACGTCGTTGGTGCTGTGCGCGGGGCCGACGTGGTGCAGTTCGACCGGCCGGTCGCCGACCAGCAGGGTCAGGCTCCGCGCGAAGGTGATGGTGGGCGGTCTGAGGGTCAGCTCGCCCCAGTCGACGTCCGGCCACAGCCCTTGCAGCGCCATGCCGGTGGCCCGCATCTCCGGGCCGGTCAGTTCGTGGGCGACGATCTCGGCGGGCGGCGCGAAGACGCAGTTGCCGAAGACGTGGTCGCCGTGGCTGTGGGTGTTGACCACGGTCCGCACCGGGCCCCGGCCGAGCCCCTCGGCCGCCGCCCGCAGCGCCTCGGCGCGCCTCCTGGTGGCGGCCGTGTCGATGAGGACCAGTCCGTCGGGTCCGGTGATCACTCCGGCGTTGCTGAGGCACCAGCCGCCGGGCGGCTGGAGGAACGCGTGGACGCCGTCCGCCAGTTCGCGCAGGCGGCCGAGGGGGGCTCGGACCTCGGTGCTCACGGGGCACCGACCGACGCGGAGTACCGGTCCGCGTGCTCCATCGTGACGCGGCTGTTCGCCGACAGCGCGGCGCGGACACGCTGCACCGCCTCCGGGGCGGTGACGCCGGGGCCGTACACCTCCGCCACTCCGGCCGGGTCGAGCAGGCAGGTGTGGGTGGAGGTGATCGTGCTGCCCGCCGGGCCGGTGTCGAAGGCCCAGCGTCCGCTGTGTCCGAGGAGGACGCGGGGTGGCCGGGTCTGTTTGTAGACGATCGATCCGTCGGGCAGCAGCAGCCGCAGGGAGCGGGTGGTGTGGACCGTGCCGTCGGGGGCGCGGGTGCTCATCGTCATGTCCTGGGCGCCGCCGGGCTGTTCGACGAGGTCGAGGGCGGCGACGTGCGGCAGGCGCTCGGGCCACCGGTCGGCGTCCCACACGAAGGCGCGGGCGGCGTCCGCCGTGCCGGTGAGGCCGATGGTCTCGGTGAACGTCACCAGCCAGGCGCCGATGCCTCCGGGGAGGGCCGACACGGTGCGCAGGGCCTCCAGTTCGGCGGCGCCGTTGGCGTTGAGTGTCCGGGCGATCCGCTCGCGTGCGTCGGCCTGGTCCGGGGGCGGGACGAAGCGGTGTTCGAGGACGACCCTGGTCCGGCCGCCGTCCAGCGGGAGGCAGGTCCAGCCGCCTCCCATGAGGCCGAACAGCGGGTTCTCGTGGTCCTGCCGGAAGGTGACGCGGTGTCCGGCGGCGTCGAAGTCGCGGCGGGAGCGCCACGTGTTCACCTCGCCGCCGGACACGGTCGCCCAGATCTGGAACCGGTCGCCCCGGGCCGAGCGGTCCAGGACTTCGGTGTGGACGGTGGGGCGGAAGACCACCGGCCACAGGGACACGTCGGTGATCAGGTCGTACACGGTCGACGGCGGGGTGTCGGTCTCGGTCTCGTGGCGCGCGTGGATCTCGGGCGTGGTCATCCGTGCCTCCAGTCCGGTTCGCCCTTGTCTCAGGTCGCCGTTCTCAGGTCGCGGTTCTCAAGTCGCGGTGGAGATGGAGGAGTTCACCCGGTCCAGGATGGTGCGGAAGGTGCGCAGTTCGGTGACCTCCTCGTCGGGGATGTCGATGCCGTAGCGCTGCTGGATGCGCGCGCCCACCTCGATCAGCGCGAGCGAGTCGTAGCCGACGTCGTAGAGGTCGCTGTCGAGGATGTCCTGGCCGGTCAGGTCCACCCCCTCGGCCGAGCCGGCGGCCTCGACGAGGATCGCCCGCAGATCGTCGTAGCTCATCGGGGTATTCATGGTCTCCTCGTTCGTCTCGTCTCGGCGCGTCACTGGGCGGGGGCGGCGATGACCACGCTGGAGGGCGCGTCCAGGCCGACGGTGCCGGTGAGCCGCAGGTCGGCCTTCTCGAAGACCTCGGCGAACTCGGCCTCGGTGCGGTCGCGGCCCTGGCTGAGCGCCATCATGGTGATGTCCATGAACTTGCCGGGGTGCGGGGCGTCGCCCTCGGGGATGACCGGGTCGATGACGAGGACCTGGCCGGCCGGGTCCATGACGCGGCGGATGTTGCTGAGGACGGTGATCGCCTCGGCGTCGGACAGCTGGTGCAGGACGTGGGAGATGACGTAGGTGTCGCCGGCCGGGGGCACCGCTTCGAGGTAGCTGCCGCCGACGAGTTCGGCGCGGTCGAGGACTCCGGCCTCGGCCAGGACGCGTTCCGCGCCGGGCACCACGTGCGGCTGGTCGAAGACCACGCCCTTCATGTCGGGGTACCGGCTGAGGATGGAGGCGAGGAGGTGGCCGTGGGCGCCGCCGACGTCGACGAGCCTGCGCACGCCGGTGAGGTCGTAGGTCGCGACGGCGGACTTCTGGGTCTGGCCGGCCGCGTTGCCCATGGCGCCGCTGAACAGTTCGTTCATCTCCGGGTGCCGGGCGAGGTAGGTGAAGAGTTCCTCGCCGTTGACGTGGTCGAAGGCGGGGCGGCCGGTGCGGATGGAGTAGCCGATCTCCGCGTAGGCGTTGCGCATGAAGTGCTTGCCCTGGAGGCGGAACACGTCGCGCAGGGAGTGCGGGGTGTCGGAGCGCAGGATCTCCGCGAGCGGGGTGAGGGCGAAGACGCGGCGGGAGGTCTCGGTGAAGACTCCCTTGCTCGCCATGGCCCGCAGGACGCGGTAGAGGCCGTCGGGGTCGTTCCCGGTGCGTTCGGCCAGTTCGTCGGCGGAGAGCGGGCCGTCCACGAGCTGGTCGGCGATGCCGATCTCCGCGATGGCGGAGAGCATGAACCCCATGCGCAGCCCGCTGTGGAAGTCCCACATCTTGCTCAGCAGAGCTTCTTTGCGACCGCTGTCGGCCGGGGCACCCGCTGCCTGATCGGGCATGGTCGTTCCCTCCAGTCGTTGCTTCTGGGACACGTGGCTACTCGGCTGTACGGCTTCTGAGATGGACGGCTGCACGGCGGGGTCAGGCCGGTTCGGCGACGACCACGCTGGACGGGAGCGCCCGCCCGATCGTGGCGGCCGGCCGCAGCCCCGCCTGCCGCAGGACGTCCCCGAACTCCGCCTCGGTGCGGTCCCGGTTGCGGCCCAGGACGAGCATGGTGCTGTCGAGGATCTTCGTCGGGTGCGGTACGTCGCCCTCGGGGATCACCGCGTTGACGATCAGGACCCGGCTGTCGTCCGCCATCACCTGGCGGATGTTCTTCAGCACCTTGACCGTGTCGGCGTCGCTCAGTTGCTGGAACACGTGGGAGACGAGGTAGACGTCGCCGCCCGGGGGCACCGACTCCAGGTAGTCCCCGACGGCGAACTCGACGGAGTCGAGCACCCCGGCCCCGCGCAGGACGGCTTCGGCGGCCGGCGCCATGCGGGGGCCGTCGACGTACACGCCGCGCATCCCGGGGTGGCGGGTGAGGATCTCGGCGAGGACGTGGCCCTGGGCGCCGCCGACGGCGACGAGGGTCTTCACGCCGGTCAGGTCGCAGGTCTCGACGGCGGCGAGCTGGATCTGCTGGTTGGCCTTGCCCATCGACTTGCCGAACAGCTCCTGGAGTTCGGGGTGGCGTGCCACGTATTCGAAGAGCGGCATGCCGTTCGCGTGCTCGAAGGCGGGCTCGCCGGTGCGGATCGTGTGCCCGATCCCGACGTAGGCGTCGTGCATGAAGCTCTGGGCGTGCATCTGGAAGGCGTCGCGCAGGGAGTTGGGGTGGTCCGAGCGCAGGACGTCCGACAGCGTGGTGAGGCCGAAGGTGCGGCGGGACACCTCGGTGAAGACGCCCTTGCCGGCCAGCGCCCGCAGCACCCGGTAGAGGGCGTCCGCGTCGCAGTCGGTCCTTTTCGCGAGTTCCTCCACGGCCAACGGGCCCGCGCTGAGTTCGTCGGCTATTCCGAGTTCGGCCACGGCTTGCAGCATGTAAGTGATCCGGACACCGCTGTGCAGTTCGATCATGGTGCTCAGCGGGGATTCGCTGTGGAGTTCCTTCATGTAGCTGACGTCTGTTCCCTGGCTCATGTCGGCCCCTTTCCGGGCTGTCACGCCAATTGCTCAGTACGTTGCGAACGCGTTACCGCGTGATGACGACGGCCGAATTGAATCCACCCCGGCCCCGGGCCGTCACGAGGGCGGTCCCGACTTTCGCCTGACGGGGTTCCGTGACCATGTCGATGGCGTACTCGTCGGGAATCGCGCGGGAATGCGGGGTCGGCGGAATCACGCCGTCGCGCAGGCTCAGCAGCGCGGTGACGACGTCCAGCGGGCCCGCGCCCGCGAGGAGCCGTCCGACGCCCGCCTTGGGCACCGTCACCGGGACCTTCCTGGGCCCGAAGACCTCCGCGATGCTCGCCGCCTCGCTGCGGTCGCGCTCCGGGATGCCGGCGCCGTCCGCGAAGACCACGTCCACCTGGCCGGGTGTCACCCCGGCGTCGGCGAGGGCGAGCCGTATCGCGCGGGCGAGGTTGGAGGGGCGCCCGCTGCCGGGCGGCGGGTCGAACGTGGCCGCGTATCCGGCGACCACGCCGTAGCGGTGCGGGGGCGGGCGGCGCGCGTCGGGGTGTTCGAGCACCAGCATGGCGCCGCCCTCGCCGGGCACGTAGCCGCCGGCGGCGGCGTCGAAGGGGAGGTAGGCGCGGGTCGCGTCCTCGGCGGTGCTGACCTCGCCGCTCGCGAGGTGCGAGAGCCAGCCCCAGGGGTCGAAGGCGGAGTCGAGGCCGCCGGCGACCATGAGCTTGGCCCCCCGGCGCAGGTTGCGCCGGGCCTGCCCGATCGCGTCGAGCCCGCCCGCCTGGTCGGCGACCAGCACCCCGCCGGCGGCGCGCATGCCGTTGCGGATGGAGATCTGGCCGGTGTTGGCGGCGTAGAACCAGGCGAACGACTCGTACACGCTGACCTTCTGCGGCCCCTGCGTCCACAGTTTCCGGAACTCGTGGTGCGTGAACTCCCAGCCGGCGGACGCGTTGGAGGTGACGACGCCCATGTCGAACGGGTCGTAGCCGCGGCCGGCGGCCTGCGCGTCGGCGAGGGCCTCGTCGCCGGCCACGAGCGCCAGCTGCGTCACCCGGTCGGTCTGCGGGATGAGCCGGCTCGGCAGCCGCTCGGCGGCGTCGAAGCCGGTGATCTGCCCGGCCAGCCGGGCGCTGTAGCGGGAGGCGTCGTACCGCTGGATCGGCTGGATCCAGGAGCGGCCTTCGAGCACGGACCGCCAGTGGCCCTCGACGCCCGCCCCGTCGCCCACCATGGTGCCGATCCCGGTCACCACCGGGGGCATGTTCATGCCGCACGCTCCGGGGCGCGCAGCAGCACGGCGCTCTGGAAGCCCCCGAAGCCGCTGCCGACCGACAGGACGGTGTCCACCGGGAGTTCGCGCGCCTCGTTCGGCACGTAGTCCAGGTCGCACTCGGGGTCGCGCTCGTGCAGGTTGGCCGTCGGCGGGACCACGTTGTTCTCGATGGCCAGGGCGCACGCGGCGAGTTCGATCGAGCCGATCGCGCCGAGCGAGTGGCCGATCATGGACTTGATCGAGCTGACCGGCACCGCGTAGGCGTGCGACCCGAGCGCGTCCTTGAACGCGGCGGTCTCGTGGCGGTCGTTCTGCCGGGTGCCCGAGCCGTGCGCGTTGACGTAGTCGACGGACTCGGGCGCGCACCGGGCGTCGGCCAGCGCGTGGCGGATCGCCTCCGCCATCTCGCGGCCGTCCGGCCTGAGGCCCGTCATGTGGTACGCGTTGCAGCGGGTCGCGTGGCTCGCGACCTCGGCGTAGATGTGCGCGCCGCGCGCCCGGGCGTGTTCGCGCTCCTCCAGCACCATGACCGCGGCGCCCTCCGCGAGGACGAACCCGTTGCGCGTCGCGTCGAAGGGGCGCGAGGCGTGGGCCGGGTCGTCGTTGCGCGGGGTGGTCGCCTTGATCGCGTCGAAGCAGGCGACGACGATCGGGGAGACCGGGGCGTCGGTGGCGCCGGCGAACATCACGTCGGCGGTGCCGTCCATGATCGCCTCGTGGGCCCGCCCGACCGCGTCCAGACCCGCGGTGCAGCCCGTCGCGACCATCGCGACCGGCCCTTCGGCGCCGGTCCGCCAGGCCACCTCGGCGGCGGCGGCGCTCGGCACCATGTAGTCGTACATGTGAGGGGAGAGGTGCCCCTCGTCCATGAGCCACTCGCGGCCGCTGTCCGACAGCACGAGGTACTCGCGCTCGATGCTCGTCGTCGCCCCGACCGCGCTGCCCAGGCTCACGCCGACGCGGGCCGGGTCGAGGGCCTCGACGTCCAGGCCGCTGTCGACGAGGGCCTCGCGGGCACACGTCACGGCGAGCTGGGTCGCGCGGTCCATACGCCGGATCTCGCGGGGCAGCAGGCCCATTGCCGCTGGATTGAAATCACATTCTCCGGCCACTCTCGAACGAAAAGGGCTGGGATCGAAGAAGGAAATTCCTCTGGTCGCCGTGCGACCCGCGGTGAGGAGATTCCAGAACTCTTTCCTTCCCAGCCCTCCTGGCGCAATCACGTCGATACCGGTGATTACCACGGCCCGGTCCACAAGCACTCCTTTGGAGTCCGCCAGCCACCGCCCTTTCCGACGGCCATACTTCAACGGCGGGCTTGAGTGAACCTCAAACAAATCTTGACCGGTCCAGACTAGAGCTGATCTTCGCTATTGTCGGCGCAGGTCACAGGGTTATGCGGGGGCTGTGAGACGGCTATGAGGCGGCGGATTCCCCGGTGCGCAGCAGTGCCTGGACGCGGAAACCGCTGCCGTGCGGGCCGGCGCGCAGGTAGCCGTCGAAGAGGGCGGCCCGCTCGCGCATGCCGATCAGCCCGTGCCCGGCGCCGGCCGAGGAGGGGCGCGGGACGGGGTCGCCCCGGCGGCGCGGCTCGGCGGGACCGCTGTCGGTGACCTCGATGACCACGTCCTCGGGGCGGTACTCGATGCGCAGGGTCGCCCGGGTCGGCCCGGCGTGGCGGACGACGTTGGTGAGGGCCTCCTGGGCGATGCGGTACGCCGACAGGTCCACGGCGGCGGGCAGCGGGCGCGCGGTGCCGCCGATGGCGAGGTCGACGTCGACGCCTGCACTCCTTATCTGGTGGGCCAGCGCGGCCGTGTCGGCGAGCCCCGGGGTGGGGGTGAGCGCGGGGTCGACGGCGTGCTCGTGGCGCAGCACCTCGACGAGCAGCCGCATCTCGTGCAGGGCCTGGCGGGTGGTGGTCTCGACGATGCCGAGGGTCTCCGCGACCTGGGCCGGGTCGCTGTCCATGACCATGCGCGCGACCCCGGCGCGCAGCGCGATGAGGCTCATCGAGTGCGCGACGATGTCGTGCAGTTCGCGGGCGATGACGAGGCGTTCGTCGATGGCGGCCTGCCGGACGCGGGCGGCGTGCTCGCGTTCGCGTTCGGCCTCCCGCTCGGCCGTGGCGATGAGCCGGTTGCGGTGCTCCCGGGCGGCGAGGCCCGCGAACCAGCCGACGCAGATGATCGCGACGTTCGCGGCGAGGATGGCCAGCCAGCCCGAGGCGACGCGCCCGATGGCGACGCCGGCGGCCATCAGCAGCCCGGAGACCGCGGGGTGGACCCACCAGAACGCGTACTCCGCCGTCACCGCCGTGGTGTACGCGGTGAGGGCGACGAAGACCGACACCTGCGGCGCGCCGCTGAGCGCGGCGACCGCGAAGGCGCACACCGACGCCACCGCGAACGACGACCGGGGCCAGCGCCTGCGGGCGGCGACGGCGAGCGCGGCGAAGACGATGCCGAGGGTCCGCAGCACGTGCTCGGCGTCGGACGCGGGGTGGGCGCCGCTGCGGGCGTCGGCCCACAGCAGGCCGACACAGAGCAGGGCGGCCAGCGCGACGTCGAGGAGGACCAGGGGGTGCGGTCGCCGGGTGAGGAACCGCTGGATCTGCCGTACGGGAACGATGCCGGACACAGGGTCAGGCTACTCAGGGAGGCGGGGCCGGGTCGTCAGGTCGCAGTCGGGTCCGGCGCGTGCATCGCCGGGTGTACGCGGGCGGGACGTACACCCCTGGTCGTACCCCGGAGGTCGTACCCGGGGGCACCCCCGCGCCGTCACTTCTTCGCCTTGCCCGGCGCCGACGTCACCCCGTCCTCGCCGGCCGCGATCCTGTCGATGTCGACCGGGCTGGTGGTCGCGTCCGGGGGCGGGGTGAGGACGGACAGCTGCTGGCCGGCGACGCCGGGGGGCGGGGTCAGGTCGGAGTCGGGCAGGTCGGGTGCGGTGGTCTGCTGGGCGAGGACCTGGTCGATGTCGACGAGGCCGGTCCGTTCGAGGGTCGCGATGTGGTGCAGCAGGATGTGGTCGGCCTGTTCGGCGAGCGCGCGCACCAGCGCGTTCTTCGTCGTGGAGCGGATCTGCGCGACCGTGGTGAAGAACGAGCCGTCGCTCTGGCGCAGGAGGTTCGCGAAGTCCCGGTCGAACTGCTCGCCCTTGCTGTCCGTGGTCAACCGGTTGAGGAAGCCGGTCTGCTGGGGGCTCGCCAGGTTCGGCAGCGTGATGTCCAGCAGCGGGGCGATCTTGCGGACGGTGGCGTCGAGGGCGGCGTGGCCGTCGACGAGGGTCCGTCCGGCGGTGACGACCCGTCGGTCGGTGCCCTTCTCCACGCCCATCCGCGCGACCGGGTGCTCCCACAGGCCGGCCGCCCGCACCTTGACCACGAAGTCCCGGTCGCCCTCGGTCAGGGGACCCCACTGGGTGTCGGCGATGACCCTGGACGCCGCCTCGGAGACCGTTCTGACCCCCAGTAACGCCGGGTAGACGAGAGCGGCGAGGGTCAGGCTCAGCGCGCCGCCCACGAACAGCCTCCCCATCGCGTTGCGAGAAACCCGCACCCTGCCTCCTGCCTCGTCGGAACGTCACACGCCCAGGAGTACGCGGCTGATCGTCACTCCATTCACTGGAGCGACCGGAAAATTTGCCGCCGGAGTGCCGGGAGGTGCCGCCCAGGGGGCGCCTCGGCGTTCGCCGGGCCCTCTTCCGGCGTCCGGGGCATGCACGCGGGAGGGCGATCGGCCGCAAGTGCCCCTGATTGGACGCCCGGTGAAATCAAGTGCAGCATCTAGCCAATTGCAAAAATAAGCAATTGCTACACCACGCCTGACCCCGGACAAGCAGCCCGGAAGTCACACCAAGGCCAATCCCATGTGTTCACTTATGCGAATGCAGGCGTTCGTGAAGGTGACGGACTGAGAGGGGCGGGTCTTGTTCCCGCCGAGGGTGGGGAGGGCTTCGGGGATGGACCGACACCGAAGGGAGCGGCATGTCGAACACCAGGGGGTACCTCATCCGCGCGACGCTGCACGGCGCCGACCGGTTACGGGCCGGGCAGACGCCGACGGATCTGGAGCGCCTGCTGCTGGACGTCCTGCGGACCGTCCTGTCGGAGGAGGAGATACGCGACTGGGGGCGCCGCGAGACCGTCACGGAACGCCCGGTGTCGTCCGGATACGGCTTCGCGGATCTGCGCGCCTGCGCGCGGAAGGTGGCCGAAGAGGCGGTCACCCGCCCGAACGTGGCGCTCCTCGACGCCGAGGCCCTGGCGGAGGGCGCGCCCGAGTGGTCGGCGGAGTTCACCGCAGGGGTACGGGAGTCGGGCTTCGGCGTCGTCGCCGGGATCTCCCCCAGCGGCGGGACGGACGAGGCACCGTTCCGCGCGACATGGCACCTCGATCACGCCCCCACCCCCACGCTCCTCTTCGAC